>CAYQVL010000008.1:0-14159 GCA_964420825.1 uncultured Sphingomonadaceae bacterium | reverse complement strand
GGCGATGACCGAGCCGGGCGTCGGTTCGGACCTGCAATCGATCCGCACCAGCGCTAAAAAGGACGGCAATCATTATGTCGTCAACGGGCAGAAGACCTATATCACCAACGGCCAGAACGCCGACCTGACGCTCGTCTGCGCCAAGACCGACCCCGATGCCTCGCCCGGCTGGAAGGGTGTTTCGATCATCCTCGTCGAATCGTCGCGCGACGGCTATCGCAAGGGCCGCAACCTCGACAAGATCGGCATGGACAGCGCCGACACGTCCGAACTGTTCTTCGACGACGTTCGCGTGCCGATGACCAACTGCCTCGGCGAGGAGGGCAAAGGCTTCATCTACCTGATGAGCGAGCTGCCGCAGGAGCGCCTCTCGATCGCGGTCAGCGCGCAGGCATCCGCGCAGGGCGCGTTCGATCGCACCGTCGAGTTCGTCAAGGACCGCAAGGCGTTCGGCAAGCCGGTGTTCGATTTCCAGAATACGCGCTTCACGCTGGCCGATCTTGCATCGCAGCTCCAGGTCGGCTGGGCGCATCTCGACTGGGCGATCAACCGCCATTGCGCGGGAGAGCTGACCGCGGCGGAGGGATCGGCGGCCAAGCTCTGGCATACCGAGCTGCAATGGCGCTGTTGCGACGCTGCGCTCCAGCTCCACGGCGGTGCGGGCTATATGAATGAATATCCGATCGCGCGGCTCTGGCGCGATGCGCGCGTTCAGCGGATTTACGGCGGGACGTCGGAAATCATGAAGGAAGTCGTCGGGCGGAGCCTCTAGCATGGCGAGCAGTGAAACCGCCGAATTCGACTACATCATCGTCGGCGCGGGCAGCGCCGGGTGCGTCCTCGCCAACCGCCTGTCGGCCGACCCGTCGGTTTCGGTCTGCCTGATCGAGGCGGGCAAGAAGGATAGCAGCATCCTCGTCAAAATGCCGGCCGGCGTCGGCGCGCTGCTCAGCAAGCCCAATCCGTATAATTGGGCCTTTTATACCGAGCCGCAAAGGCATCTTGGAGACCGCAAGCTCTACTGGCCACGCGGCAAAGGCTGGGGCGGCTCATCGAGCATCAACGGGATGATCTATATTCGCGGTCATGCGCGCGATTACGACCAGTGGCGGCAGACCGGCCTCACCGGCTGGGGCTGGGACGATGTATTGCCCTGGTTCAAGAAATCGGAAAATTATGAAGAAGGCGGCGACGATTTTCACGGCGACAGCGGACCGCTGAAGGTCACCAATTGCACGATGCCCGATGCGATCTACCGGGATTTTATCGAGGCGGGCAAGGCGGCGGGGCATAGGCTGACCGACGATTTCAACGGGCCGCAGCAAGAGGGATTCGGCCCCTATCAGCGGACGATTTCGGGCGGCGAGCGGTTCAGCGCCGCGTCGGCTTATCTGCATCCCGTTGCCGGCAAGCGCGACAATCTCGCCATTCATTCGACGGGGCTGGTCACCAGGATCCTCGTCGAGGGCAAGCGCGCGACCGGTGTCGAGACGGCATCGGGGCGAGGCGGCAAGATCAAGCGCACGGTCAAGGCGCGGCGCGAAGTGCTGGTCTGCGCTGGCGCGGTGCAATCGCCGCAATTGCTGATGCTTTCGGGTATCGGCGACCCTGGCGAATTGGCGAGGCACGGTATCGAGACCGTCCACGCTTCTCCGCAGATCGGCAAGAATTTGCAGGATCATCTCGATGTGCTGATCGTCCACGAGATGACGCAGAAGCTGTCGGCCTATTCCAAGCAGGCCGGGCTCAAGAAACTTTTCGTCGGGATCGATTTCCTGCTCCGGCGCAAGGGCGCGGGCACCGACAGCTTTCTCCAGGCGGGCGCATTCCTCAAAACGCGCGAGGGGCTCGACCGCCCCGATATCCAGCTCCACCTCGTTAATGCGATTATGATCGATCATGGGATGACCGAGATCAAGAAGGACGGTTTTACCATCCACGCTTGCCAGCTGCGCCCCGAAAGCCGCGGCGAGATCGGTCTGCACTCGGCCGATCCCTTTGCGCCGCCGCGGATCGACCCGCACTATCTCGACAGCGAAACCGATCGCCGCGTGATGCGCGATGCCGTGAAAATGGTCCGCACCATTTGTGCGCAGGATGCGCTGGCGCCATTGCGCGGTGATGAGATCATGCCCGGCGACGATATTCAGGGCGATGCGATGATCGATAGTTTCGTTCGCGAGACCGCCGAAACGATCTACCATCCGGTAGGCACCATACGGATGGGCGCGGATGACGCTGCACCTCTGGACGGCGAGTTGCAGGTCCGCGGGATCGACGGCCTGCGTGTGGTCGATGCATCGGTTATGCCCACCCTGATCGGTGGCAACACCAATGCGCCAACTATCATGATCGCTGAAAAGGCCGCCGCGCTCATAGCCGGGCGATGATGCCGGAGAAGCGGGGAAGCTGACGGTTCCGGATGTGTTGCCGTGGTGCATCGGTCGGGGCAAACTCTTGAGCGGTAGGGGGCTTTCCGTTGACGTAAACTCTCGGGAAGATTAGCGGTCGTGCAATAATCAGTCGGGGGGACGGGGTTAGAACGACAGAAGATTTTGCCAGGTAGAGTTTTGGCGTTGCCAAAGGCGAAAAAACTGCGCGTTCGCTGCACTTTCCGAGACAGAAAACGAGCGGCCCAAGCCGCGGTGAACGCTATAAGCCGGAACACCGGCGATAAACTCTGGGAGAGAATGCCGTGAAAAAAATCGATTTGCTGATCGCGACCGCGCTTACCGCTTGTGTCGCAGTGCCTGCGCAGGCTCAAGTGGATGACGATGCCCCCGGGGCGACGGGTGCCGGCGCACCGATCATCGTGACCGCGCAGCGCCAGGCGCAAAGCCTGCAAGATGTGCCGATCGCGGTGACCGCGTTCAACGCGGAAGCGCTCGAAGCGCAGCAGATTGAAAATGCGAGCGATCTTCAGCTGACGCTGCCGAACGTTACCTTTACCAAGAGCAACTTCACCTCTTCGAGCTTCACGATCCGTGGCATCGGCGACCTTTGCGTCGGCACCTCGTGCGATGCGGCGACGGGCATTCATGTCAATTCGGCACCGGTTTTCGGCACCCGATTGTTCGAAACCGAATATTTCGATCTCGAGCGGATCGAGGTTCTGCGCGGGCCGCAGGGCACGCTATTCGGACGAAACGCAACGTCGGGCGTCGTCAACATCGTCACGGCGCGGCCTCAACTCGGCGAACTCGCCGGCAGTGTGCAGGCTTCGTACGGCAATTTCGAAGCGATCGAACTGCGCGGCATGCTCAACATCCCGGTCGGCGACTCGCTGGCCATCCGCGGCGCCGGCATCTACATCAACCGCGACGGCTATACGCGGAACCTTTTTGACGGCAGCGACATCGACGGCCGCGATCTTTATTCGATTCGCGGTTCGCTGCGCTATGAGCCCGGCCCCGACACGATCATCGATTTCATGGGCTCCTATTTTCGTGAAAATGACGATCGCCTGCGCATCCAGAAGCAAACCTGCCAGCGCGACCCGACTGGCGTGCTCGGCTGCCTCAACGCGCGGCGCGATTTCGACATCGTCAACAGCAATGCGACCTTTACCGGCACGCTCGGCTCGTCCGAATTTCTCGCGCTGAACGACATCCCGGCGGCTTTTGGACTCGGCAGCCTTTTCGGCCCCGATGCCTATTCCAACTTTACCGAACCGAACGACGTGCGGACCGTCAATACCGCGTTCACGCCCGAATATTTCACCGACGAACTCCAGCTTCAGGCGCATGCCGAGCATGATTTCGGCGGCGTTTCGGCTAGGTTTACGGCAACCTATCAGGAAACGAGCATCGATTCGCGGCAGGATTTCAACCTCGCCGTACTCGACCGGTCATTCTTCGCGCCGGCGCTCAACACGCTGGCCTTTTTCGGCGCGAACGGCATCCCGACCGGCCTTGCGCCGCCCTTCCCAGCCTTCGTGCCCGGCTCGGCGGCCTTTTTTGCGCCTGTCGCCAATGCACTGATCCCGAACGGCCCGAACGGTCCGCTCTGTACCTCGGACACCGATCCGACCGGCCTTGGCTCGTTCGGCGGCAACAGCTTTTGCAGCCAGGTTCCGAACACCTTCGACCGTTCCAGTGGGGACACGCAGTCCTGGTCGTTCGAAGCGATCGTCAACACCGATCTCGACGGGCCGGTCAACTTCCTGCTCGGCGCAATCTACGCCAATGTCGATGCGCGTAATACCGACTATTATGTCAACGCCTTTCCGATCGACTATATCGCCGGTGTGTTGGGCGCGTTTACCAGCTTCGCCAACGGTCTTCCGCCGTCCTTTCTCGCCACGCCATTCTTTCGCAACAATACACAGGACTTCGGCCTCGAATCCTATGGCGCATTCGGCGAACTCTATTGGGACATCACCGACGACCTGCAGTTCACCGGCGGCCTGCGCTACAATATCGATGAGAAGAACCTCACCGCGAGATCGACGCTGGCCAATTTCCTCGTCCCCCATGGGACGACGGGCGACGCGTTCAACTCGCCCTCCGCGGCGGGCTTTGACGGCGATCCCGGCACGCCGGGCATTCAACCCTTCCAGACGCGCGGCGTGAACTTCGCCGAGTTGACCGGCCGCGCCGTGCTCGATTGGCACTATACGGCGGACAATTCGCTCTACGTCTCCTATACGCGCGGCTATAAATCGGGCGGCATCAACCCGCCCGTCCAGCCCGTCTTTGTGGTTCCCGAAACCTTCCGGCCGGAGACGATCGACGCCTTCGAGATCGGTTCACGCAACGTGCTGATGAACGGCGCGTTGACGCTGAACGCGACGGCCTTTTATTATATGTACAACGATCTCCAGCTCAGCCGGATCGTTGCGCGGACCTCGGTCAACGACAATGTCGACGCCGATATCTGGGGTGTTGAGCTTGAAGCCAATTGGCGGCCCGACGAGCACTGGATGTTCAATTTCAGCGCCAGCTATCTCAACACCGAGATTTCCGAAGACCGCTTCCTGGTCAACCAGCGCGATCCTTCGGGCGGCGATCCCAATTCGGTGATCATCAAGGATATCACGGCCGCTTTCAACTGCGCCGTCACCTCGGGGAGCCTCGCCAATAGCTCTGCCTTCGTCAACTTCATAAACACCAACTTTCTCGGCCTTCAGGGTCCGACGGCGTTTCCGGCGGACAGCGGGCTGGGTACTACGCTTGGCGCGTTCAGCGTCTGTAGCTCGTTGGCTGCCGCCAGCGTCGGTCCGGCCGCGGCGCTGTTTCCGGGCATCCAGGTCTTTGCCGGTCAGGCGCCGGGGATCGACCAAGGCATCCCGGTCAATATCCGCGGCAACGAACTGCCCCAGGCTCCCGATTACAAGGTATCGGGCGGCGTCCAGTACACTGCCGAGTTCAGTAACGGCATAACGCTCGTCCCGCGCGTCGACGCCGCCTATACCGGGCAAAGCTTCGGCAACGTCTTCAATGGCGATGTCAACCGGCTCGGTGGCTATTGGCAGGTCAACGCCAGGGTGCAGCTCAACGGCCCCGGCGATCGCTGGTTCGTCCGCGCCTTCGTCCAGAACATCTTCAACGACGATTCGGAAACGGGTCTTTTCCTGGCCGATCAGAGCTCGGGCCTGTTCACCAACATCTTCACGCTCGATCCGCGCCGCTACGGCCTGGCCGCCGGCTTCAACTTCTAGGAGAAGAACGCCGCATCAATGGGGCGTCGCGGAAAGCCCGCGGCGCCCCATTTGTATTTCGAGCCCCGACGTTTTGGGTTAGAATGCGGACGAGTAAACAGGAGATAGACAATGGCCGAGACCCGCGAATTCGACATTATCGTCTATGGTGCAAGCGGCTACACTGGCCGGCTCGTCGCCGAATATCTGGCACGAGCCTATCCCGACGGCCTCGCCTGGGCGCTGGCGGGCCGCAATGCCGACAAGCTGGCGGCGGTGCGCGACGAGATCGACGCACCCGCCGATACGCCGCTCGTGGTCGCCGATGCAGACGATCCAGTCTCGATCGCCGCGATGGTTGCGCGCGCCAAGGTCGTCATTACCACCGTCGGCCCCTATCAGCTCTACGGCGAACCGCTCGTCGCCGCCTGCGCCGAGGCGGGCACAGACTATGTCGATCTGTGCGGCGAACCCGCCTGGATGCGCCAGATGATCGACGCCTATGGCGAAAGGGCAAAGGCGAGCGGCGCGCGGATCGTCTTCTCCTGCGGCTTCGATTCAATCCCTTTCGATCTTGGCGTTCGCTTTGTCCAGCAGGCGGCGAGCGAGGAATTCGGCGCGCCCGCCAAGCGTGTTCGCGGCCGCGTTCGCGCGATGCAGGGCACCTTCTCGGGCGGCACCGCAGCGAGCCTCAAGGCGACACTCGCCGCCGCCAAATATCCCGAGGTCATGAAGCTGCTGATCAATCCGTTCTCATTGACCCCCGGCTTTGCCGGGCCTGCCCAGCCGCGCGGCGATGCGATCGATTTCGAGGGCGATCTCGATAGCTGGGTCGCGCCCTTCGTCATGGCCGCGATCAACACGCGCAACGTTCATCGCACCAACTATCTCCTCGATCATCCTTATGGCGAGGATTTTGTTTATGACGAGATGGTATTGACGGGGCCGGGCGAAGCGGGCGAGGCGGCGGCGAAGGCGATCGCCGGCGACAATTCGCTGGCGCGCGAGGACGGCCCGAAACCTGGTGAAGGGCCGAGCGAGGAAGAGCGCGAGGCCGGTCATTACGACATAATGTTTGTCGCCGAAGCTGACGATGGCCGCACCATTGCCGCCGGTGTGACGGGCGACAAGGATCCCGGCTATGGCTCGACGTCGAAGATGATCGCCGAAAGCGCACTTTGCCTGGTCCGCGATGTCCCCGAAAGCGAGGGCGGGATATGGACGCCTGGCGCGCTGATGGCCGAGCTGCTGACCCGGCGATTGCAGGACAATGCCGGGCTGACCTTTAAGCGCGAGAGCTGATCAGCCCCAGCGCGATAGCGCATCCTCGATCGTCAGGACGCCGCTCTCGCCGATAGCCGCGGGCGTTGCCGAAAATCGGGGCGCAGGCATTGGCTGGATTACGCCGTCATATTCGGCAAAGGTTTGCCTTGCCGCATTGTGATGGTGTCCGGGCGCTTCGGCGATCGAAAGGACAGGCGCGACGCAGGCGTCGCCGCCTTCGAAATAGCTCGTCCATTCGTCGCGCGTCCGGGTCGCGAACGCCGTCTCGAACGCTTTGACCATGGCGGGCCAACACGTCCGGTCGTTCTGAGGGAAGTCGCCGGCGGCGAGGTCGAGTTTATCGAGCAGGAGTGCGAAAAACTGCGGCTCGATCGCACCGACCGCCATGTAACCGCGATCGGCGCACGCATAGCAGCGATAATAGGGAGTGCCGCCGTCGAGCAGGTTCGCTTCGCGGTCGGTCGTCCACATTCCGGCCTGATGGAATGCGTAGAACATGCTCATCAGCACCGCGGCGCCATCGGTCATCGCGGCATCGACGATCTGGCCCTTGCCGGTTGATTTGGTCGACAGCATCGCCGCCACGACGCCCAGCGCGAGAAACATGGTGCCGCCGCCGTAATCGCCGACAAGGTTGAGCGGCGGCATAGGCGGCTCACCCGCCCGGCCCATCGCCCCGAGCGCGCCGGTGATCGCGATATAATCGATATCATGCCCGGCGCTTTGCGACAGCGGGCCGTTCTGGCCCCAGCCCGTCATCCGGCCATAAACCAGCCGCCTGTTGCGCGCCAAACAGTCGTCGGGGCCCAGGCCGAGCCGCTCCATGACGCCGGGACGCTGCCCCTCGAGCAGCGCATCGGCCTGCGCGACGAGCGCCATCGCCTGATCGCGCTGCGCCCTGTCCTTGAGATCGAGCTCGACCGTGTGGCGGCCGCGCATGAGGATCGCATTGGCGCCGGAATTGGCGCGCGCGGCATTGCCCGGCCTGCCGATACGCACGATTTCAGCGCCAAGGTCCGACAGGATCATTCCCGCGAGCGGAACCGGTCCTATGGCGTCGAATTCGACGATGCGCTGTCCGGCGAGGGGGCCGCTCTTTTGTTCGCTCAATTTGATCTCCTGAGCCTTCAATATAGTTTCGCGGCGATCCGTCCTGGATGCGAAAAGGTGCCGCTACCTGCCGAAAAGCCTCCGCAGTAGAGTGGCCTGCGGCGCCTTTTGGGTAGACAAAGCCGGTTGGTTCTGCAAGGCGGCTCGCGGATCGCTCTAGTTGAATCAACCCATCAGATCTCCGGTACTCGGCGAGTGCGAGATCATTCAGCACAGTAAACCGGAACAGCGAATTATGTCGATTGTCATCACGGAGAAGACCCGTGTCGTCGTGGTCGGGCTCGGCTATGTAGGGCTTCCGCTTGCCGTCGCCCTCTCCCGCAATTTCGACTGCCTTGGACTCGATATCGACGAGCGGCGGGTTGGGGAACTCAAAGAGGGCCATGATCGCACCAATGAAGTGACCGGCGAAGCGCTCTTAAATTCGGGGCTCAAGCTCCATGTCGATCCGCAAGCCTGTGCGGGGGCGGACATTTATATCGTCACCGTTCCGACCCCCGTCGATGCAAACAACGTGCCGGACTTGACGCCCGTGCTCTCGGCGACGCGAACTGTGGGCCAGATGCTCTCCAAGGATAAAAAGTCGATCGTCGTCTATGAAAGCACTGTCTATCCCGGCGTAACCGAGGAGATTTGCGGCCCTGCGCTCGCCGAAGCTTCGGCGCTGAGCCATGGCGAGAATTTCTTTCTGGGCTATTCCCCGGAGCGTATCAATCCAGGCGATCGTGAGCATGTCGTTGAGAAAATCGTCAAGGTTGTGGCGGGCGAAAACTCTGAAATAGTCGGTGCGCTTGTCGCGCTATACGGCAAGGTCACCGAAGCGGGTTGCTTTGCCGCGGCGTCGATCCGCGCCGCCGAAGCCGCCAAGGTAATTGAGAATGCGCAGCGCGATATCAACATCGCTTTCATGAACGAGATCACGCAGATTTTCTCACGTATCGGCTTGTCGATATGGGATGTGCTCGATGCCGCCAAGACGAAGTGGAATTTTCTGCCCTTCGAGCCGGGGCTGGTCGGCGGACATTGTATCGGTGTCGACCCCTTCTACTTGAGTCATTGTGCGCAAAAAGCCGGCTATGAACCCAAGGTAATCCTGTCGGGGCGCGCTCTCAACGAAGAGATGGGCGGCTGGTTTGTCGATACATTGGTCGATCAACATGGCCCTGGCAAAGGCAGCGCTCTAGTAATGGGCCTGACTTTCAAGAAAGATGTGCCCGATCTGCGCAACTCGAAAGTGGTCGATGTCGTCAACCGATTGCGCGAACGGGGCTTCAAGGTTACCCTCCACGATACGATGGCCGATGGCGAGGAGGCCGCCAGGATTTATGGACAGGCGCCCGATGAAAATGCGCTGAAAAGCGCTTACGATCTTGTCATCTGCGCCGTCGATCATCTTTCGTATAAGACAATGGCCAATGAGAGCATAGCCGAATTGGTCAAGAGCGGCGGTACGCTGGCCGATTTCCGCGGCGTGTGGCGCGATCGAAATCTTCCCGATACGGTTCGGCGCTGGTCGCTTTAGCCGGAAGGCGATGGCTCGCTTCTGGGCGCTGCCGCATAGATGCGATCGAGCGCATCGAGGGCGGCCTCGATCGAAAAGGTTTCGGTGACCCATTCGCTTGCCGTTTTGCCCATTGCGGCAAGACGTATCTTGTCTTCGAGCAGAGGCCACAGCATTCGGGCGATCTCCGCGCCGCTGGTTTCGGCCGGAACGAGAACACCGGTTTCGCCCTCGACAAGGGTTTCCGATGCACCGCCGACATTCGTCGAAGCGACCGGCGTGCCGAGCGACTGCGCCTCGATCAGCACGTTGGGAAGGCCCTCGGTTACCGAGGTCAACAAGAGCAGATCCATCGCCATCATCCAGGGTTCAACCGGCGTTTGGCCGCCGGCAAGTGTGATCCTGCCTTCCAGCCCGAGTTCGGCAACGCGCTGTTTGAGCGTCGGATCCATCGGGCCGTCGCCGACCAGCACCGCGCGGTAATTGTCGCTTTCGGAAACGAGCGAAATGGCCGTATCGAGCCACAGGCCGGGGCGCTTTTCGGCCGACAGACGCATTACGCCGCCGATCAATACGCTATCGTCACCGCAGCCCAATCGATGGCGGATCGCGGCCGCCTGATCGGTCGAAGCGCGCGCCTGCATCGCCTCAAAATCATAGCCGTTATATAGTGTTGATATCGGCATTTCCTGATCGCCGAGCCAGTCCAGATAATCGTGCGCGCCATTTTTGCTGTTGTTGATCATTTCGACATGCGGCAGCGATAGCAATGCCTTGAAACCGTCATGGAGATAAGGTCGTGCACGCTGACGCTCGATCGGGCGCGTACTGCGAGTCGAAAGTATCATCCGCGGGACGCCAGCGAGATAACCGGCGAGACCGCCGATCACGCAGGTGCTGTCCTGCCAGAGATGCAAGACCGCGGGGCGGTGGCGAATGATCTGCTCGTAAAGGGGCAGCGCGAGCCGGAGGGCGTCTGACGGCAAGGTTGCGAGTATCGCCAGATTTTCACGGTGCTCGGGATATTCGGCAAGAAAATCGCGCAACTTTCCGATTTCGAGAATCTCGCTGAGCGAAGTGACGGGAACATTCTTGTCGGTGAGGTCCTGATGGAAGAAATTGCGATTGCCGATTTCGGAGAGGCTGAGTGCCGAGACTAGAGGCTTGTAACCGGTGTCACGACGATTTTGTTCGATGGCGCTGATCGTCAATTGCCGCTCTGCGCCGCCCGGGCCCAACGATGAGGTCGTATGCATGATCAGGGGCCGGGCATCGTAAAATACAGGCTGGGCGCCGGCGGCCGCCGCCTCGAAAACAGCATGCGGATACAGCCGATCACCTCGCTGCTCGATTGAATTCGCGAGCGGTTTCCCGATCAAGCGAGCGCCCCAGTCAGCGATCTTGTTCCAGGTGGAGGGAGGCTCGGGCGGTTCGGTGCCCAAGATGCTTTCAACATAGCCGACTGCCTTGGAGAGACGGCCCATATCGACGGCAAAGCGTTGCCGGACATCGGGTTCACAGCGGACCGAATGGTATATTTTGAGTGCAGAAGACCAATCCCCCATCGCCTCCGTGGTCCGTGCCGCTAACAGCCCGGCCGCTTGCGAATCGCGATCCAGTCTTAGGGCCTGCAAAGCGGCATCGCGTGCATCGGCGAACCGATCGCCGGCAAAGAGCAGTTCGGCGCGCTCGATCAGCGACGAGACGTCCGATTCTCCGAAATTTCTCAGGCCGGCGTCGAGGAATTCGGCGGCTTTGAAAGGTTCGTTGAGATTGAGTAGCGAAGTAATTCCGAGGCGCCATAAGTCGACATTGGTGGGGTCGATTTTCAGACCGGCCTCGCAGGCCATTACGGCCTCGTGACGCGATCCTTTGTTCGCCAGACAGCGACCCTTGCGGACATAAAGATCGATGCGGCCCGGAAACTCAATGAGCAATTCATCAAGCAGCGCCAGTTGATCGTCGATGCTTGCATTCGTCGAAAAGATTGCAATTTTGCGGTCTATCGGACGACGATCATCTGGAAACCGCTCGCGGGATTTGTCGATTTGATGAAGAGATTCGACAAAAAGACCAAGGTTTTTAAGCAAATCGATTAGCTGTAGCCGAATATCTATTTGATCGGGCCATCTGGTCACTGCAGTTTCGAGTATCTCGACTGCATGCTTGTTGTCGCGATCGGCGACAGCAAGCATGGCATCCGCCATCGCCAGCAATCTTGAGTCTTTCTGATGGCTGGCAATCGAGTCGCGAATCTTGCGAGCGGCCCGCAGATCGCCGCCGGAAATGCGGTCGCGCAGCAAGAATTGGGCGGCTTCGTCGTGGTCAGGGTGCCGTTCCCAGAGATCGGCGAAAATTTTGACGGCGGCGGCACGCCGATTTTCCGCAAGCGCTATGCGTGCACGGTGCGTCGTCGCGCTGCGCCACCGTGCCGGACTGAGACTCGAAAGTTGCTCCCACAACTTGTCGGCGAGCGCGTAGTCGCCGCGCCGATAGGCGAGTAGCGCTTCCGATTGCGTGAGTGCTTCGGAATCGCCATGCGCCTTGCGCGCCTTGCCCAGCAAAACCAACGCTTCATCATAATGCCGTCTGGCGGTTAATGCAGCAATCAGACGTGTATAATCACCCGCCCGCAATCGCGCCGCCGCGGCGTGAACTTTGCTGATTGCTTGCGCGAGCCGGGCCTCGTCGCGTGTTTGCGAAGCCTCGCCGATGACGAATTCAAGCTGCGATATCTGGCGCGCCAGGAGCCGGCTATCGCGCGGGTTCGCTTTTATCCCCCTTTGCAGCGCTGTCTCGATCTCGGGCCCGTCGCGATGATGCTCGATCAGCAAATCGACGAGCTGAAGATGCAGGTCGGCGTCGTTGGGCCGAGATATAATCGCCTCTTCGAGACCGGCGATCGCAATGTGTTCGTCGCCCGAAGCATAACCAATTTCGGCGGAGAGCAACGGAAGAAGTTTGCTATCCGGTTTTTCATTCGCGAGCCGATCGTAGCATTCGCTAGCGGCTTCGACATCGTCATTCGCCAGCGCTTCGCGGATAATGAAGTGACAGGCCTCTTCATCCGCTCCGAATTCGTTGATCACCGTCTGGTAAAAGTTGGCCGCGTCTTGATTGCGTTTTTCCGCCGCTGCGATTCTGGCCCGATGAATCAGGACAATGCGCCGCGAAGCGGAATCCTGTTCTTCCAATCGGCGCCAGTTTTCCGCAGCCTCTTCGAGATTGCCGCGTCGATAATTGTAATGCGCGCGTGCGCGCAGCATGGCTTCGGGATTGCCCGCGCGAGTGGCTCCCGCCTCGATCAGCATCAACGCCTCGTCGAAGGCGGACCCATTGGCGCATTCCATCGACAAATTTATGAAATCGCCAATGCTGCCATGCTTGTCGGTTTCGATAATTGTTTGGGTGAGCTGCGCCGCTAGGTCCCGTTCGCCGTCAGCAACGGCGCGGGAAAGGAGCGATCTGATGGCCGCTGCTCGCCGGTTTTCGAGCCGAACACTATCCGGGAACCGGGCCAGTGCCGTATCGATCGCCTCCAGCGCTTCGTCGTATCGCTGCGCATGACGCAATCCGTCGATATATTGAACGTGAAGAACTTCATCATGCCAGCGACCGGTTGCTGCCTTTAGCCCCGCCAGCATGTCATCGATTTGCCCGCGTCCCTGGGCGATGAAGGCTTCTGCGATCGCGAGACCTTTCGAATCGGGATTTTCCGCTGCCAGCTGATCTCTCAAGCGCGATGCGGACTCGATGTCGCCCTGTGCGGCATATTGCCCGAACACGTAGCGCAACGCCTCGCCATGATCCGGAAGGGCTTCGAGCGCCGCGCGATAATTGTCGATCGCGTCATCGACCCGGCCTTGTCGCCTGGCGATGCGGGCGCGGAAAATCGAGGCCGTCGAACGTTGCGTGGGAAAGCTTTCGAAAATTTCGAGCCAGCCGGCGTCGGCCTTGTCGTACGAGCCATCGCGATAATCCCTTTCGGCCTGCTGTTTTAGTGCAAGCAGCGTGCCGCGAGATGGCCGGCGGGAAGTCTGAGATTTCGCTTTGCTCACCTAATAGTCCATTTTTACCGGCAGCTTTATGAAGATCAGGCTGCTAAAGCAGCCTTCTCGGCGCGTCCAAAGGAGAGACCGACATCGAGAGGAACATTGGCGTCGCTATCGATAAATGTCTGGAACCACATTTCCATCGACAGCATTGCCCAAAGCCGCGTACCTTGATCCTGGTAGCGCGACTGGTGCTGGTCGAACAGCCTTTCGACGAATGGTCGCGTAAAGAGCCCACGCTCGATAAAGCGCTTACTCGTCAATGTTTCATAAGCGAAATCGTGCAATTCCGCGCGAAGCCAATGGCGCACTGGGACGGAGAAGCCTTGCTTTTTGCGGTAGAGCAGATCCTCGCTCAAATAAGGCTCAAGCGCCCGTTTGAGCAGCGCCTTGGATTCGAGCTTACCGTTGCGTTCGAAGACGCGGAGCTGCTGCGGCAGGCTCATCGCCCAATCGGCAAGATCGTGATCGAGGAACGGTGCGCGGCCTTCGAGCGAGGCAGCCATCGTCGCGATATCTGCTTTGACGTTGAGATCTCCCTCAAGATAAGTCGCGATGTCGCATCGCGCCGCGA
>CAYQVL010000007.1:0-15886 GCA_964420825.1 uncultured Sphingomonadaceae bacterium | reverse complement strand
GATCGAGCAGCAGCTTTTCGATGAAATCCTCGGCGTTCGTATTCGCCAGCTCGTCACCGAAGCCGAAGACCAGCATCGCGTCGGCGCCGGCCTCGGCGAACAGCGATTCGCGTTGATCGAGGCTGGTCAGGCGAAAGGGCGGCGTATCGGGCTGAAAATGGCGCACGGGGTGCGGATCGAAGGTCGCGACGATGGCCGGCCGCTTTTCGTCGCGGGCATGGCGGACGGCGCGGCCGACGACCGCCTGATGGCCCTGATGAAAGCCGTCGAAATTGCCGAGCGCGATGACGCTTCCTAGAAGGCCGCCGGGCACGGAATCGCGATGGGAGAACCGCTGCATGGAGGCGCTATAGGCAGCGCCGCGAGGGGCGGCAATCGTCAGCGGCGCCGCTTAAGAGTGACGAAACTAAAGGCGGGCGTATCGCCATCGGGGCTATAATCCTCGCGCACCGTTTCGCGCCAGTCTTCGGGAGCGAAAGCGGGGGCGGTAATCTCGCCTTCGGCTTCGATGTGAATTTCGGTGAGTTCGATGCGATCGGCGCGCGGCAGGAGGAGCCGGTAGATTTCCCCGCCGCCGACGATTGCGATTTCGGGGACTTCGCCCGCCAGCGCGATCGCTTCGCCGGGGTCGTGCGCGGTCTCGACGCCATCGGCAGACCAGTCGCGCGCGCGCGTCAGGACGATATGCCGGCGTCCGGGCAGCAGTCCGCCGAAGCTTTCGAAGGTCTTGCGGCCCATGATCATCGGCTTGTCCATCGTCATCGCCTTGAAGCGCCTGAGATCGGCGGGGATATGCCAGGGCATCTTCCCTTCATGGGCGAGGACGCCGTTATCGGCGCGGGCGAGGTAGAAGGCGATTTCGCTCACACCGCCACCGGAGCCTTGATGTGCGGCGCGGCTTCATAACCCGAAATCTCGAAATCCTCATATTCGTACCCATCGATCGCGAAAGGTTTGCGGAAGATTTCGAGTGTCGGGAGCGGGCCGGGCGTGCGGGTGAGCTGTTCGCGCGCCTGATCGAGATGGTTCGAATAGAGGTGGCAGTCGCCGCCGGTCCAGATGAAATCGCCGGGCTCGAGGCCGCACTGCTGGGCGAGCATATGGGTGAGCAAGGCATAGCTGGCGATGTTGAAGGGAACGCCGAGAAAGACGTCGCAGCTGCGCTGATAGAGCTGCAAAGACAGCCGGCCATCGGCGACATGCGTCTGGAACAGGCAGTGGCAGGGGGCGAGCGACATGCTATCGAGATCGGCCGGGTTCCAGGCGCTGACGATCTGGCGGCGCGAGGCGGGATGATCGTTGATTTGGGCGATCAGAGCGGCGATCTGATCGATATTGGGACCGTGCGGATTTTCCCAGTCGCGCCATTGCTTGCCGTAGACCGGGCCGAGATCGCCCTTTTCGTCTGCCCATTCATCCCAGATGCGGACCTTGCGCTCTTCGAGCCAGCGGGTGTTGGTGTCTCCGCGCAGGAACCACAGCAGTTCGACGAAGATCGAGCGGATATGGAGCTTTTTCGTCGTCAGCAGCGGGAAGCCCTGCGCCAGGTCGAAGCGCATCTGATGGCCGAAGACCGATAGCGTGCCGACGCCGGTGCGGTCGTCCTGGCGGGCGCCGTCGTCGAGTATCCGCTGCATGAGATCGAGATATTGCCGCATCGCCGATGCTTATGGCCGAGCGCAGCGATTCGGCCAAGCAGGCGAATTATCGCCATTGTGGACCAAGTGAACGGCCCGCGAACCGAAGCGCGGTGCGAATTGGGCTTTTCCCCGGACGGCACGATCGACCTCGATCGGGATATGTTGACGCCGCCGCGTCCTAGTGCTGTCCGCAGACCGCGATAGCATCGGGGTCGGGACGTGGGCCTGCGCGCTCGAACATGGCCAAATATCCCCCGATCTTGGGCATCGGGCGGTAATCGACGCGGCGAAATCCGACGGCGGCAAATTCGCAGCGGAGCAGTTCGGGTGGTGTGCCGTGACGATTGGTCGGCCGGTCGGCGTCGACAACGACAATGCGGCCACCGTCGCGAAGCGCCGGGTGAATATGCCAGAGAAACTCATATGGCGATTCGATCTCGTGATACATATAGACCATGAAAATGCGATCGAAGCTGTCGGCGGGCAGCTTGGGATCGCCGGGCTCGCCAAGCCGCACGCTGACATTGTCGAGCCGCTCGCGGCTGACGCGGTCGGCGAGCCGGTCGCGGGTTTCCGGAATTATGTCTTCGGCGAGCACGCGCCCGTCCGCGCCAACGCGCGGCGCGAGGCGAACGGTGTAATAGCCGTTGCCCGCGCCGATATCGGCGACGGTCATGCCGGGCTCGATACGCGCCATATCCATCACGGTTTCGGCTTCGTTGCGTCGGTCGCGCTCCTCCTCGGTCGAAAACTTGCCGGCCGAGATATTCGAGACCGGTCGATCGGCCGGCGGGAAGCGCGAATCGTCCGCCTGACGGACGGTGAAGACGTCACAGCTCGTAACGAACAACAGCAATGCTATGACCGCTGCCCGGCGCATCATTCGATATCTTCGACCTCGACGCTTTCCCCAGTTACCTGTTGAGACAACGCCGCGGCCATGAATTTGTCAAGCGCGCCATCAAGCACTTCGGATGGAGATGACGAGGTGACTCCGGTGCGCAGGTCTTTGACCATCTGATACGGCTGGAGCACATAGGAGCGGATTTGATGGCCCCAGCCGATGTCTGATTTGGCCGCATTGACCGCATCGGCTTCCTCCTCGCGGCGGCGCAGTTCGGCCTCATAGAGCCGCGCCTTGAGCATGCTCATCGCCTCGGCCTTGTTCTTGTGCTGCGAGCGGCCGCTCTGGCTGGCGACGACGATGCCGCTCGGCTCATGGGTGATGCGCACGGCGCTGTCGGTGGTGTTGACGTGCTGGCCGCCGGCGCCCGACGCCCGATAGGTGTCGATACGCAGCTCGCTCTCGTTGATTTCGATATCAATATCGTCATCGATCACCGGATAGACCCAGACGCTCGAAAAGCTCGTGTGGCGGCGAGCCGAACTGTCATATGGCGAAATCCGTACAAGCCGATGAACGCCGCTTTCGGTCTTGGCGTAGCCATAGGCATTGTCGCCCTTGATTTGCAGCGTGACCGCCTTGACTCCAGCTTGCTCGCCGGCGTGATAATCAACGATCTCGATCTTATAGCCGCGTCGTTCGGCCCAGCGTTGATACATGCGCTGGAGCATTTCGGCCCAGTCCTGACTCTCGGTGCCTCCGGCGCCCGCGTGGATTTCGATATAGGTGTCGTTGCCATCGGCCTCGCCGGCGAGCAGCGCCTCGACCTTGTCGTGTTCGGCGCGCTCGGCCAGCTGTGCGAGCGCGTGCACGGCGTCATCGACGAGCGCATCATCGCCTTCTTCCTCGGCCAGACCGATCATTTCCACGATGTCGTCGCGCTCGCGGCTGATCGCGCGCACGGCTTCGATCGCGTTGTCGAGGCGGCCGCGCTCGCGCATGATGTCGCGCGCCGCCTTGGGATTATCCCAGAGCGAAGAATCCTCGACCATGGCGTTGAGCTCGTCGAGCCGCTTTTTCGCAACGTCCCAGTCGAGAAAGCGGCGCAGCAGATCAAGCGCTTGGCCGATCTGATCGATATTGGCTTGCGCTTCAGCGCGCATTGAAATCTCCAATGGTTCGTCATTCCAGCGGCAACTGGAATCTAATGTACGCAGGGGTATCGGGGAAGAGCAGGATCCCGGCCTTCGCCCGAACTCGGTCCACGATGTCGCGCGGGGCTAGTAGATTCCACCCTCGGACTGAAGGAATTCGCTATCGTTGGTTGGCGCGCGCGTTTCAACAGTCTGTTGTGACTCGGTCAATCGCGGCTCGCGGCGGGCCGGACGTCTGGCGATCACGTCACGGCGGATTGTGCGTGTCGGTTCGCTTTCGGGGCGGAAGGCTTCCCAGATGATCGCACTGGTCGGGCTGTCGCTCGGCCACGTTCCAAAGACCCGCCGGCCTGAACGGCGATCGATACGAACCATGCGAATGCCGGGTGGAGCACGGAAGGGAATGATCGGACGATCGGCGACGGTTTCCTGCATGAACTGGCGGAAGATTGGCGCGGCGACGCGACCGCCCTGCGCATATCCACCAAGCGAACGCGATTGGACGTCATAGCCCAGATAAACGCCGGCGACGATTTCAGGCGTCCCGCCGACGAACCAGACATTGGTCGGACCGTTCGTCGTTCCAGTTTTGCCGAACAGCGGCCGATTGAGATCGCTTAGCACGCGCGCGGTGCCGCGGGTGATCACGCCTTCGAGAATGTGAACCATCTGAAAGGCGGTCATCGCATCCATCACCTGGCGGCCGGGAACCGGCGGGCGCGGCATCGGCCGGCCATCCCAGTCGTCGGCCTCGCACCCTTCACATGGCGTCCAATTGGCGGGGTAAATCACTTCACCGCTACGGTTCTGGACATAATCGATGAGCGAAGGCCCGACGCTGCGGCCCTGATTGGCGAGCATGCCGAAAGCGTTGGTGAGCCGCAGCACCGAGGTGTCGCCCGCGCCGAGCGAAAAGGCGAGATAGGGATCGTAATCGCCGATACCCGCGCGGCGGATCAGGGCGACGACATTCTCCATGCCGGTTTCGGAAGCCGCGCGGACTGTCATCAGGTTGCGTGACTGCTCGACGCCCCAGCGCAAGGTTTGCGGCCCGGCCACGCCGCCGCCCGAATTGCGGAAACATTTGTTGCCGAGCGAGGCTGACTGATAGACGCAAAAAGGCCCGTCGACGATAATCGTTGCCGGCGTCATGCCATTCTCGAGCGCCGCGGCGTAAACGAACGGCTTGATGCTCGATCCCGGCTGGCGTTCAGCCTGGGTCGCGCGGTTGAACGATTCGAGGCCCGAGCTGAAGCCGCCCTGCATCGCATAGACGCGGCCGGTCTGAACGTCTTCGACGACCATTCCGCCCGAAACGTCGGGGATTTTGGCGAAAACATAGCCCGCGCCCGACGGGCGGACGGTGATGATGTCGCCCGGTTGCATCGTACTGAAAGCGGTGCCGCCGCCGCGCCGGGCGATGGAAGCGCTGCCCGAAGAGATCGATGAGGTCGTCCCGTCGGAAAATCCGATCTGTGCGCTGCCGCTGGATTTCGACAGCACCACCGCGACGCGCCAGTCTTGATAGCCGACCGAAAGATTGGCGGCCGCGAGACGCGATTGCCATTCACCATCGTCCATCGGGATGGTCGCCACGGGGCCCGCCCAAGGGCGCCCCGTATCGAACCGCAGCAACCCGGAACGCAAGGATCGCTGTGCGCTTTGCTGCATGTCGGGGTCGTACGAGGAGCGCACCCAGAGGCCGCCGGCGTACACGCCGAAGGGACCGTCATCGCTATCCTCGCCAAAGCGACCGACGAGGCTGCGGCGCACCTCTTCCATGAAATAGCCGTTCACATTGCCGGTGATCGTTTGAGAGGTCGAGCTGACGCCGAGCGGCCGTGCACGTGCGCGCCGATAGGCCGCGTCGTCGAGCCAGCCGTTGCCGTGCATCTGATCGAGCACATAATTGCGCCGCGCCATCGCACGCTCGGGATGGGTCGACGGATTATAATTGGAGGGCGCGCGCGGGAGGGCGGCGAGAAACGCCGCCTCCTGCACTTCGAGATCGCCGACATCCTTGTTGAAATAAGCGCGCGCGGCGGCCTGAACGCCATAGGCGTTGCGACCGAGGAATATCTGATTGAGGTAAAGCTCGAGGATCTGCGGTTTGGTCAGCACCGATTCGATGCGATAGGCGAGGATCGCTTCGCGGACCTTTCTCGTAATCGAATATTCGTTCGACAACAGGAGGTTCTTGGCTACTTGCTGGGTAATCGTCGAACCGCCGCGCGCGCGCTGATCGGAGCCGAGTTTGGAAACATAGTCGACGACGGCGCCCATCAATCCCGGATAATCGATACCGCCATGGGCGAAAAAAGTGCGGTCTTCGGCGGCTAGAAAAGCACGGACGAGTTGGGGCGGATATTCTTCGAAAGAGAGTTCGACGCGTCGCTCGCGCGCGAAACTTTGCGCCGGCTCACCATTTACGTCACGGACATAGGTGGGAAGCGCGGGCTCGTAGTCGAGCAGACTGTCGGCCGAGGGCAGGTCGCGCATGAAGGTGAACCAGAAGGCGATCGCCGCAAGTATCGCCAGTCCGAGCAGATAGAGCGGCCAGCGATAGCGCCGCTTGCGCAATGCGTCGCGCGCCCTGCCGGCAAAGCCGGTCGCTTCGCGCCGCAGGCGGACGCGCATCGTGCTTTCCATTTCTTCCGACATAGCGCGGCGGGTTTACCAACTTTTCTAGGCGATGCCAGTCGCTTTTGGGAACGGCGATCTTCCGGCGCGCTGAATTGCCCGCGCGGGCTAGTTGCTGCCCGCGATCCGCCGCGCGAAATGGGTCTCGACGGCGCGCGCAATGCCGTTCGCGGTGCGCTGCTGTCCATCGGCCGAGAAAATCCGGCGAACGTCTTCGGCGTTGGTTAGGTAGCCGGTTTCAAACAATATCGAGGGCATGTCGGGCGCTTTGAGAACGACGAAACCGGCGAATCGGTGATAGTCGCTCTTGAACGGCACTTCGTTTCGCGCCTCGCGGAACAGCAGATTTGCGAAACGCGACGAGATGTTCATGGTTTCGCGGCGGGTGAGATCGATCAGGATCGAACGGACGTCGTCGCCCTGGCCGCCAAGATCGATGCCATTGATGATGTCGGCGGAGTTCTCGCGCCGGGCAAGGCGCGCGGATTCGCGATCGGATGCGACTTCGGAGAGCGTGTAAACCGTTGCGCCGCTTGCATCGGCATTGTCCGCGCTATCGACATGGATCGAGATAAACAGTTCGCCACCGAGCCGCCGGGCGATCTCATAGCGTTCGTTGAGTACGAGAAACCGGTCGTCCTCGCGCGTCAGCGCGACGCGAACGCGGCCCGATTCGAGCAAGGTATCGCGCAACGCCAAGGCCATGGCGAGCGTCGCGTCTTTCTCCCGGCGGCCGCCAAAGGGCGAAATCGCACCCGGATCATGGCCGCCATGGCCGGCGTCGATGACCACGAGCGGGCGTCCACGCGGACCGCGGATCGTCGGCAGACCGACGGGCTCGTGCGGCCGCGCGCGCGGCAGGCGGACGGTGAGCTCGCCGCGACCGCGAGGAGGCCTCGCGCGAAACGCCATCGGCGGCAGGAAGCTGGCACGGCCGGCGCCTGCGGCGCTGGCAAATGCGATATGACTGGCTGGCGTAATATCGAGTGAAAAGGCGCGCCCGTCGGAACTGAAGGTCCCCTCAGAGAAGATCGCAGGCCGGGCGAGTTCGACGACGATACGCGCCGTGTTGGGATCATATTGGCCCTGACGCACATTGCGGATCGGACCGGCTTGCCCGCCGCCTCTTCCCGCCCGGGCACCGCCGATATCGATGGCGATGCGCTGCGGATTATCGAGAATGAAGGCCGATGCGTTCTCGACATAATCGTCGAACCGCACGGTAATACGGCTCGGCGTTACGCTGACGCCTTCGATAGATGTCGCCCAGGCGGACGGCGTACCGAATATCAGGATCAAAATGGCCAGCACGGTGGACATAGTCCCACTGTGCCGCGCCGCCCCCCTGGCGGTCCAGCCCAAAGCCATAATTAAGGTTACCCTTGTTGTTTCGTCGTTGGGCTGGAAGCTAGGCTGGCCGGTTCAAAACGGAGTGAAACTATGGGGTTAACAGGCCATTTAGCACATTCATCCGCAGTTTATCGGCCATGTTCGAAATGCTTTTTCTTGCCGTCGCCGGGTACCGCTGCTAGCGCATGAGCCAGCAGGGACGGCTCGCCTGACGGCGAGCGCAATTCCTGCCGCGATTCGAGCCGGCGCATTTCACCCGGCCCACCAGGTTGACGCTGCATGAGGCATTCACTTCCCGAACTGATGGTCAGGCGCGATCCGCGCGACCTTTCGTTCGCGGCAAGTCTTCGGGTCCAAGGGGCCGGAAATGCCAGCGCAGCAGACACGAAGTTCACCACAACACGAGGACCGGGCGCGACGCATTGTGCGATCGCATTTCGCCCGCTCCCTGCAATTCGCATGTCCGCCCCGCCCGCAACGCGAGGCCGTCATGTCCGGAGACCTATAAATGCCTACGCGTATGCTGATCGATGCGCGCCACCGGGAAGAGACCCGTGTGGCCGTCGTCCAAAACAACCGGATCGAAGAATTTGATTTCGAGTCCGAAGAACACAAGCAACTCAAGGGAAATATCTATCTAGCCAAGGTGACGCGGGTCGAACCGTCGCTCCAGGCGGCGTTCGTCGATTATGGCGGCAACCGCCACGGCTTTCTCGCGTTTAGCGAAATTCATCCCGACTATTACCAGATTCCCAAGGAAGACCGCGACCGCCTGCTCGCCGAAGAGGTCGAACAGGCGAAGGAAGAAGCCGAGCTGCGCGAAGACGAGGACGACAAGCAGGCCGCTAACACCAGCGATAACGATAGCGACGACGAACCCGACGTCGAAGAAACCGGCGACGCCGATGCCGATGAAGAGCATCACGACGATCCTTCGGTTCAGAATATCCGCAAACGCCGGATGGATTTGCGCCGCCGCTACAAAATCCAGGACGTCATCCGCCGCCGCCAGGTGCTGCTCGTCCAGGTCGTAAAGGAAGAGCGCGGTAACAAGGGGGCCGCGCTGACCAGCTATCTCTCGCTCGCCGGTCGCTATTGCGTCTTGATGCCCAATACGTCGCATGGCGGCGGGATCAGCCGGAAAATCTTGAACGCATCGGATCGCAAGCGACTGAAATCGGTGATTTCCGAGCTCAAACTGCCCGAAACCATGGGCTGCATCGTTCGCACTGCCGGCATGACGCGCACCAAGACCGAGATCAAGCGCGACTTTGCCTATCTCGCGCGGCTGTGGGATGAAATCCGCGAGGCGACGCTCAAGGCGACCGCACCCGAAAAGATCTACACCGACAGCGATCTCGTCAAACGCGCGATCCGCGATATCTACAATCGCGAAATCGAAGAGGTCATCGTCGAGGGCGAGGAGGGCTACAAGGCGGCCAGGGCATTCATGAAAATGCTGATGCCGAGTCACGTCCGCCGGGTGAAGCCCTATGCCGATCCGACGCCGCTGTTTCAGCGATACAATGTCGAGGATCAACTCAGCGCGATGTATCAGCCGCTCGTCCAGCTCAAATCGGGCGGTTATCTGGTCATCAACCCGACCGAGGCGCTGGTGTCGATCGACATCAACTCGGGGCGCTCGACGCGCGAGCACAATATCGAGCAGACCGCGCTCAAGACCAATATCGAGGCGGCGCGCGAGATCGCGCGCCAATTGCGCTTGCGCGACATGGCCGGACTGGTGGTGATCGATTTCATCGACATGGATCACCATTCGAACAACCGGAAGGTCGAAAAGGCGCTCAAGGACTCGCTCAAAAACGATCGCGCACGCATTCAGGTCGGCCGGATTTCATCGTTCGGGCTGCTCGAGATGAGCCGTCAACGGCTGCGCACCGGAGTTCTTGAAGCTTCGACGTTCGAATGTCCTCACTGCGAAGGAACCGGACTGATGCGGACGACATCGTCGGCGGGTCTCTCAGCGCTGCGGATGATCGAGGAAGAGGCTGCCAAGGGCAAGGGCAGCCTGTTGTCGCTGAGCTGCGCCCAGGACGCGGCGATCTACGTTCTTAACAGCAAGCGCGCCGAGTTGGGCGAAATCGAGCAAATGTACGGCGTGTCGATTGAAGTTAAGCCCGATCGCAAGCTTGAGGGTGCGGCAATGGACGTGACCGCGACCGGACCCGCCCCGACCAAGAAGGTTGAAATCGCATCGCTCGATCTCACCGACGAGGACGACGATGAGGAAATCGAGGAGGACGAGGAGTTCGAAGCGGCCGAAGCGGCCGAAGAGGCCGAGAGCGAGGACCGCGACGGTAATCGCCGCCGCGGTCGCCGCGGGGGCCGTGGCCGGCGAGGGGGTTCGAGAAGCGACAAACAGAAAAACGAGGCCGATACCGAGTCCGGAGTGGACGAAGGCGAACGCGCCGGTGGCGATGATTCCGAAGACGATGCCGATGGCAAGCCGCGCAAACGTTCGCGCCGTGGTCGTCGCGGTGGGCGCAACCGCAAGAAATCGACCGACGAGACTGTAGTGGAGGCGGGCAACGAGACAGCTGAGATAGTTGCCGAGGAGCCGTCGGCAGCCGCGGATGCCGCCGAAACCGATGTCTCGCAGCCCGACACGGCGCAGGATACCGGTGAAGATAAGCCCAAGCGTCGCCGGTCGTCGCGCAAGACAAGCACATCGACCAGCGAAAGCCCAGCCGCAACCGAGGCTGAATTCGCCAATGACGACGCTGCGGACGAGGACGCGAAGCCGAAGCGGACAACGCGCCGCCGGCCAAAAGCCAAGGCTAGCGAGCCCGCCGCCGAGACTGTCCAAACTGCTGCGGAGGAGGTTCCGGCAAGCAGCGAAGCCGCTGCGCCGGCCAAAAAGCCCGCGCGCAGCACGCGTAAGAAGGCCGAATCCCCCAAAGTAGAGAGCAAAGCCGATGTCGAGACGGCGACGGCCGAACCGGCCACTACCGCTGCTTTGTCGGGCGACGACGGTTCGTCGCGTCGCGGCTGGTGGCAGCGCACCTTTGGCGACTAGGCCGGACTATCGATCGAGGGCGGCGCGAAATTCTCGCCGCCCTTTCATCGTCAGTTCAGGCGCGACGGACGACAGGCTGCTGCGATGACCGATCGATATTCGCAAGCGCGTCCTTCGCTGCGCCATGCCGCGCGGCTGGCGCTTTTCGTATTGCTGGCGGGCGTGCTCGCTCTGCGGCCCGCGATGGCGCAGTCGGTGTTGCGCGACGCTGAAACCGAAGCAGTGCTGAACGATATGGCGCGGCCGCTGATCGAAGCGGCCGGGCTTCAGCCCGAAAATGTCGAAATCGTTCTGCTCGGCGATCCGTCAATCAATGCCTTCGTAGCCAATGGTCAGCGCGTCTATCTGCATTCGGGCCTGATAACGGCTGCCGACAATGCCAATGAAGTCCAAGGCGTCATCGCCCATGAACTCGGTCATGTCGCGGGCGGCCATTCACTGGCGATAGGCGACAGCATGGCGCAGGCGTCGGGCATCAGCTTGCTTTCGCTCTTGCTCGGCGCCGTGGCGATCGCGGCCGGCGCCGGCGAGGCCGGGCTTGGCATTCTTTCGGCGGGGTCACGGGCGGCAATCGGCAGTTTTCTGTCCTTCAGCCGCGAACAGGAAGCACGGAGCGACCTTGCCGGCGCCAGCTATCTCTCGGCTGCGGGGATCAGCGGGCGCGGCAGTCTCGCCTTCTTCCGGCGGTTGCGGAATCAGGAATATCGCCTCGCGATACCGCAGGAAAATAGCTATGAGCGGACCCATCCGCTTTCGGGCGAACGCATAGCTATTCTCGAAGAACTCTATCAAAACAATCCAGCTTGGGACGTGCCGACGGATTCCGCGCTCGAAGCGCGCTTCCAGCGAGTCCGCGCAAAATTGGTCGGCTTTGTCGAGCAGCCGAACAGGACGCTTACCGTCTATCCCGTAACCGACCAGAGCATCCCGGCGCGCTACGCCCGCGCCTATGCCTATCACAAGAACGCCTACCCGGAGCGTGCTCTTGCGGAGGTAGAAAGCCTGCTCGATTCCGCGCCCAACGATCCATATTTTCTTGAGCTCGAAGGGCAGATATTGCTCGAATCGGGGCGTCCTCAAGAAGCGCTCGCGCCGTTGAGGCTGGCTACCGAATATTCGCGCAATGCGCCGCTGATCGCCGCTTTGCTCGGCCACGCATTGATCGCGACCGAAGACGACGGCAATTTTGCCGAAGCGCGGCAGGTGCTGCGCACGGCGGTCCAGCGCGACAATCGCAACCCCTTCGCATGGTATCAACTCGGAATCGTCTACGCCCATGAAGGCGACCGCGCCCGTGCGCAATTAGCCACGGCCGAACGCTACAATCTCACCGGGCAGCCCCAACTGGCGATGAACAACGCTCGCCAGGCTATGGAAAACATCCCGACCGGAACGCCCGACTGGGTGCGCGCGCAGGATATTGTGTTGGTATCGGAGGATGCTATCCAGCGACAGGGCGGACGCAGCGGGCGCCGACAGCAATAATTTCAATTCGATTCGGCTGGGCCGGATTTTCAGGAGCAACAATGACGATCAATCGCGTGATGCTGGGTGGATTGATAGCACTGCTGGCGGCGGCTGCCGCTTTCTTCTTTTTGCGAGGCGACGGCGTATCGGCGACCGGCGAAGCCCAAACGGTCGTGGATCTGCCCGCAGGCCTTGAGCGCGAAGATCTCGAAGTGGTGATCCGCGAATATATCCTTGCCCATCCCGAAATCATTCCCGAAGCGATGGAGCGTCTTCAGCAGCGCCGATCGGTCGCAATGATTTCGGCGGTCCGCGAACAGCTTGAAACGCCGTTTGCGGGCGCTTGGGCAGGCGCCGCCGATGCCGATGTCACAATCGTCGAATTTTTCGATTACGCGTGCAGCTTCTGTCGAGCTAGCCTCGGCGATGTCGATCGGCTTTTGCGCGAGGACGATCGCTTGCGCGTCGTCTTCCGCGAGTTGCCGATCCTGAGCCGTGAAAGTGAACAGGCTGCAAGAGTTAGCCTCGCGGCGGCCAAGCAACGCGACTTCATGGGATTCCACCGCGCGATGTTTGCCGCCGGCCGGCCGAGCGCAGTCAGCATCGCGGCGGCGCAGCAAACGGCCGGGCTCGACCGGGGAAGGATCAACGCGGCGCTCGATGGTCAGGATATTGCCGCCGAGATCGCCAGCAATCTTGATCTAGCCCGGCGGCTCGAACTGACCGGCACGCCGGTGTTCGTCGTCGGCGATCAGTTGCTGACGGGCGCTGTGGGGTATGAGCGATTGAAAGAGGCTGTCGAAGAAGCCCGAACGCCGAGGCCGGCCGAGATGGGTTCAACGATCGAGTAGGCGTCGCCGGCGCGCCGCGCCGGTCACTCGCGCCCCTTAAACCCCATGGCAACCACATACCATTCGGACGAGCCTTTGCGGCTCGCCGGCGGCTTGGCGTGCTTGACGGTGGTAAAGGCGCGTTTGAGCTGCGCGACCAGATTGTTATCGGCACCGCCGGCGAGCACCTTGGCGACGAAATGGCCGCCGGGTTGCAGAATCTCATTGGCGAAATCTGCCGCCGCCTCGACGAGACCCATCGTTCGAATATGATCTGTCTGGGTGTGGCCGGTGGTATTGGCGGCCATATCCGAGAGGACGAGATCGGCCTCGCCGCCCAGTGCCTGAGTGATCGCGCCGGGCGCGCTATCGGCCATGAAATCCATTTCGAGAATGGTGACGCCTTCGAGCGGGTCGGTCGGCAAAAGATCGATACCGACAATTGTCGCATCCGGACATTTCTGCCGCGTCACCTGCGTCCAGCCGCCCGGTGCGATGCCCAGATCGACAACCCTCCCCGCGCCTTTGAGGATGGAAAAGCGCTCGTCGAGTTCGATCAGCTTGTAGGCGGCGCGCGAACGATAGCCTTCCGCATGGGCGCGTTTGACATAAGGATCGTTGAGCTGGCGTTCGAGCCAGCGGGTCGACGAGACCGAGCGTTTGCGCGCCGTTTGAACGCGAATATGCTTGCCTTTGCCGCCTCTAGACATGCGGATCGCTCATTGCAGGCGTCCTTCGCGGGCCATCATCGAACGCAAAATCCCTTCGCGGATGCCGCGATCGGCGATGCCGATGCGCGGCGCCGGCCAGATATCGAGGATGGCCTCGAGGATCGCGCACCCGGCAACGACGAGATCGGCGCGCTCCTTGCCGATGCACGGTATCAGCGCACGCTCGGCCACCGATTTGTACGCAAGATCGGCGCTGATCGCACGCATAGCCTCGGCGGGGAGGATCAGCCCGTCGATCTTGTTTCGATCGTAGCTCGGCAGGTCGAGATGGACGCTCGCCAGCGTCGTTACGGTACCGCTCGTGCCGAGCAGGCGCGGCTGATAGCCGATGGTCGGCAAAGTCGCGGCAAAATCGGCGAAGCTTGCCGCCACCCGGTTGCGCATCCGCTGATAGGTGTCGAGCCGGTCTTCGAGCGAGGTGAGGTCGTTGAATTCGCGTTCGGCGAGGCTGACTACGCCCCAGGGCGCGCTATACCAGGAAATGATCTCGGGCTCTTCGTCGCCCGGTTCGATGAGCACGAGCTCGGTCGAGCCGCCGCCGATATCGACCACCAGCGCCGGGCCTTCGCCGGCTTCGAGGAGGACATGGCAGCCCAGAACCGCCAGCCGCGCTTCTTCCTCTGGGCTGATGATGTCGAGCGCAATGCCGGTTTCCTCGCGGACGCGGCGGACGAAGTGACGGCCGTTGGCGGCGCGGCGGCAGGCCTCGGTTGCGACCGAGCGGGCGATGCTGACATGGCGGCGACGTAGCTTGTCCGCACAGATCGACAGCGCTTCGACGGCGCGGTCGATCGCCGCATCGCTGAGCTTGCCGGTCTTTGACATGCCTTCGCCGAGCCGGACGATCCGCGAAAAGGCGTCGATGACGGTAAAGCCGTCGCCGTCGCCGGACGGCCGCGCGATCAATAGCCGGCAGTTGTTGGTGCCGAGATCGAGCGCCCCGTAACCGCGGCGCGGGTGATGATTTTTGTCGGGAGGAGCGCCGCTGCGCTGAGTGCGATAGCGGGCAGCCTCCGGCGCATAACCCGCTTCGGGGGCCGTTTCGCGTCGGGGACTGGCGGCATTGTCATCCACGCCGATTACTTCTTATATCAATTATGTTTTCCGAAACGACCGGAGCCGCCGGTACCTGACACCAGACTAGCCAAAGCGGGTGCGAAGGGCAAGCAGCCCGCATTGACAGCCCCTCGCGCGCTGCCTATTTCGCGCGTCCCGGCTGCCCCGTCGTCTAATGGTAAGACTACGGACTCTGAATCCGTCAATCGTGGTTCGAATCCACGCGGGGCATCCAGTTATTAGCTTGTAAATTCAATAACTTTATTGAGGTATAGTGACTCCTCATCGGGAGGAATTCGTTACCAGATATTCCCACGGATTTCCTAGGGTTTTCGGGCGTTTCCCGAGAGCCTCCGGCGGTCCATGCAGCACAGATGCAGGATGGAGGCTGTGCATCGGGTTTCGCTATGCGCCCATGTCGATTGTTGTCCGAAGTAGCGCTGGCGGGCGCAATAACGCGGGCGACAGGTAGCGAGGAGGCGTTGACAAGTTGGCGCATCCACAGACGGATTGAGACGATGTGGATGAAGCCGAGATAGCCGGCGGCTCTATGGCGTCGGTATCCAGCCCGTCGAGCTCGTTCGTAGTCAGCCCGACGGCAGCCAATAGGCGCTAGCCCACGCGCATCGCCTCGCCCATCCGGCGGATCGCGGCGATTTTGGCATCGAAGCGCGACCAATCGTCGGCTTCGTCGATCGCCGCCCAGATCGCCTCGACCTCATCGATATGCATCGAGCAGGGCGCTTCGTCAGACCAATAGGCGTGGCGCGGCGGCTCGCCCGCATAGGGGCCGAGCTTGGCGGCGACATCGCCGAAGCCATCGTTTCTATATTGTTCGTCGGCGGGCGAGGGCGCGCGCCTGGCGCCGCCGCGCCAGTCGAAAAAGAAGCGGTCGATGGTGACCTCGCTGTCGCGCAGCGCGGTTTCGATCGCGCCGAGCAACGCGAGGTCGGACGGCGCGCCGCGCGATGCGACGTCGAGCCGGGAGAGCATCTTCGCGCGCAAGGCCTGCCGGTACAATTGGCCGAAGCCCTCGATCAGCGAGATCAGCGGTTCCGCTTCCTCGATCAGCCGCAACGACGCCGCGAGCTGGGCGATGTCCCAATGGATGGCTTCGGCCTGGCGCGCGAAGGCGTA
>CAYQVL010000006.1:3200-16304 GCA_964420825.1 uncultured Sphingomonadaceae bacterium | reverse complement strand
GACGACGTAAGTCATGGGCGCGGCTCTCCTCGCTGATGCGCACCGTCCTGCTAGCCACGCAGGGGCGGCTGCGTCAACGCTTTCCGTCGGCAAGCTCATCGAATGTGGCGAATATCCTGCGCCGACCTACTTGTGGACGTGCGCGAAGCAATCGGCCAGCGGAAACGGTCGCTATACTGGGAAGCACGCAAATAGGGCGGCTGGTTCCCTGCTGGCGTACGCCTCGTCGCGCAAATCAGGGTATTCGCCGCACGCGTAGAACAGCTGTGAGCCTGTTTATTTGACTTTAATGGTTTTTGACCACAATCGTGGGCTCCAGAGCGCGGCAGCGCGCCGGGGGTTTGAAATAGTTCAAACGGCGGGGTCGAATTTGTATCAACGGCATGAATTCGCAAGCGAACAAGGCAATGGCGCGGGCTCGCTCGCGCTTGACCCCGAGGCGCCGCGTTTTGACCATGCGGTGCGCAGCCGGATTAACCGGATCGTCTGGCGCGATATCGATTTTGTCGTCGATCTCGGCGCCCAGATCGGCAGCAAGCATTGGTGGCGCGGTGCGCTGACCTGTGCGGCGCTGTGCGGTACGACGATCCTGATGGCGCCGAGCGTCGAGGCGATCCCGGCAATGCCGTCGGCGATGAGCGACGCGCAATGGGACGAAGCCCGTGCCCAGGCGATTACGCCACTTGCATTCGGTGGCGATACCGGGCGTCGCATGGCAGCGACCGACGCCGTCGAACCGCTCGCCGACACGCCCGAACGGCCGCGGATCGAAATGACCGCGACACTGGGCCGCGGCATCGGTTTCGCTCGCGTCCTTGAACGCGCCGGGGTGTCTTCCGACGAAGCCGAAGAACTCGAGGCGATGATTGCTGGCACATTGCCGCTTGCCGATATTCGTTCGGGCACGGTCATGGACATAGTTCTGGGCCGCCGTCCGAACCGCACCGTCCCGCGGCCCGTCGACGCGATCGCTTTCCGCGCGCGCTTCGATCTCAAGGTAGAGGTCAATCGCGTCGATGGACGACTCCGCGTCAATCCGGTCCAGATCGCCATAGACGACACGCCACTGCGCATCCGCGGGCGGGTCGGGTCGAGCTTGTATCGTTCGGCGCGCGCCGCTGGCGCTCCGCCGCGCGCCATCCAGGAATATTTGCGCGCGCTCGGAACGCAGATGTCGGTCAACCGCGACATCGGCGCCGACGCAACCTTCGATATGATTGTCGAGCACCGCCGCGCCGAAACCGGCGAGGTCGAGATCGGCAAACTGATCTATGCGGGCATCGACCGAGGCTCGCGCGAAACTCAGCTCTTGCGCTGGTCGGTCGGCGGCTCCGACCAATGGTTCGAGGCCAATGGCGTCGGTCGTCAGACCGGCCAGATGATGATGCCCGTCGCTGGCCGGGTCAGCTCGGGCTTCGGCTATCGTCGTCATCCGATTCTCGGATATAATCGCATGCACACCGGGCTCGATATTGCCGCGGGCTATGGCACGCCGATCCGTGCGGCGGCTTCGGGTGTCGTCAACTATTCGGGGCGCAACGGCGGCTATGGCAATTATGTCCGTATCGCTCATGGCGGCGGATTGCAGACCGCTTACGGCCATATGAGCCGGATTGTCGCATCGAGCGGATCGCGCGTCACCCAAGGGCAGATCATCGGCTATATCGGATCGACGGGAATGTCGACCGGCGCGCATCTCCACTATGAAATGCTGCGCGGCGGCCAGAAGGTCGATCCGCGCTCGGTGAGCTTCATCCAGCAGGCGCAGCTTACCGGTGAAGACCTCAGGCGCTTCCGCTCGACACTGGCGAATTTGCTGACCGTCGAACCCGGCGCGGCGCTGGCGCGCGGAAGCGATCGCGACGGTGCCGAGACGGCGTCGAGCGAGCGCAGCCGGCGCGCCGCCAGCGAGAGCTAACTGCGCGCCAATTCAAATTTTCGGGTAGAGGTTTGTGTCGCTCTGGCGGATGAATTGCATTGTCCGGCCGAATGACGCGATTGCGCGCGCTGTAAGCGTGAAATTGGGGAGGCGGCCCCCCCCGGCGTGCTAGCGTCCCTGGCTGCGCCACCGCTTGATCGTGCGGCCGACGATTCCGGCTTCGTCGCCGGTCTGCATCCACAGCTCGGAAAAGAGCGGATCGCTCGAGGCGGGGCGTTTTTCCTCCTCGAGAGTGTCGAAGGAGATACGGATAGGCACCGATACGCCCTCGCCGCAGACGATGCATTCGCGGTTGCGAAGTGCCGGAATGACGTCGAGGAAGCCGCGTGCGCCTTCGGGCATAGCTGAGCGAACGTGCGCCTGATCGCGTTCGTTGTTGAGCCGCATCGCGAGTATAGTGCCGCATTGCGATAGAACGCCTTCGGCAAGATCGGATGGGCGCTGGGTGATCAGGCCCAGCGAAACGCCGTATTTACGGCCTTCCTTGGCGATCCGCCCGAGGATTTTGCCGACCGCCGATTCGGCCTGGCCATGGTCCGCCGGAATGTAGCGATGCGCTTCCTCGCACACGAGCAGGATCGGCCGCTGCGCTTCGTTACGCGACCAGATCGCATAGTCGAAAACCATGCGGGAAAGTACAGCGACAACGACCGAACAGATGTTTGAGGGCACTCCCGACACATCGACGATCGAGATCGGTTTGCCATTGCCCGGAAGTCGGAACACCCTGGCGATGAAATCGGCCATGGTGTCGGCGACGAGCATGCCCGAGAACATGAAGCTGTAGCGCGGATCGGATTTGAGTTCCTCGATCTTGCTCTTCAAACGCATATAGGGCGCCGTGTCGTTTGCCGAATCGAGATGGCCCATTTCGGTCTGGATCAGCGCCAGCAAATCGGAAAGCAGATAGGGAATCGGGCTGTCGACGGTAAGCCGCGGCATATCTTCGGCAAGCCGGTTCTTGGAACGCGCGGCAAGCAGGCACTTGGCGAGTATATCGCGATCGCGCTGCTGGTCTGCGCCGCTCGAATTAATGAACACCTCGCAATGTTCCTCGAAATTCATCAGCCAATAGGGCAGTGCGATATTATTGGCGTCGAAGATCTCGCCGGTGCCCTTGAAGGCGGCTCCATATTCGCCGTGCGGATCGATCATCACGATATGGCCTTCGGGAGCGAGTTCGCAGATCCGGTGGAGGATCAGTGCAACGCTCGTCGATTTGCCGGTGCCGGTCGAGCCGAGCACGGCGAAATGCTTGCCGAGCATCGCATCGATATAAAGCGCGCCGCGGATATCCTTGGTAGGATATACATTGCCGATCTCGATATGGGGTCGGCTCTCGGCGGAGAACATCTGCCGCATATCCTGATCCGAAATGGCAAGCACCGGCGATCCGGGTATCGGATAGAGCGTCACGCCGCGACGGAAATTGACGACTTCGCTTGATCCGGGCACTGCTCTGCCCTCGCCGAGGAAATCGACATAGGCGCTGACTCGTCCGGCGTCGGTCGGATCGGCCATCAAAGTGCGGACATTGGCGATCAACCAGCTGTCGCGGACACGAACCTTGATCTGGCTGCCGACCTGGCCGGCCATTGCCAGCGTGGGATCGGGATCGTGGCGGACCTTGTCGAGCAGCGCCGCGTCAATCGTGATCCGCGAGCCCGAACCGGCGATTTCCGTCACATAGCCGATTACGACGGCGTCATCGGCGCCATTCTCTTCAATATCGCTATCGAAGTCGGTCGGTTCTGCGGTAATTGGCCGAAACACTCCGATATCGGTCATGCTATCCGAAACCCCGCTGTGTTAAACATGGGTGTATCTGTAGCAGGCCAAAGGTAAATTATTCGCTTACCATCGACCGTTGGGCAGGAGTCAGAGGCGGCGGAAGGCGATCCCCGCTCCCCAGCCCAGCAACAACGATATCGCGACCGCGAAGAGCCCGTAGACAAAGCCGTGGCGCTGTGCCGCGACGGCGACGAAGCGCTCGAACCCCGATTTGCCGATGCGAATTTCGCGAACTTCGCCGGCGACCACGCGGCCGTCCTGGATAAGAAAGGTTTCGGCTGTGTATTCGCCGACCGGAACGCGCGCCGGGATTGCTATGCGGGCACTGTACAGCACGCTTTCGGTCACCTCGACCGCGCCCACCTGCTCGACATACAGGCCGCTGCGGTTGCGCAGATCAATGAGCCCGGTCTCGAAACGCCGGGCCTCTTCGACCGGGTTGGCGCTGGCCGGTGAGAGCTGCAGGCTATCGATGCCGAGCTCGTATATTGCCGCGGTGCGTTCGTCGACAATTTCGCCGATCGGACGCTCGCTGGCGATCGCGTAAAAGGCGGGCGCCGAACGGAAACGTGCTTGCGCGGCATTCATCCAGATGCCCGCGCGTTGCTGTTTTTCGCGGAGAAGAACCGATTGCTCGGGACCCTTGAGAACGACGACGATATCAGCCGGGCTATCGGGTGTGCGCCCGCCCGGATACAGCACCGCGCCGTAAACCATCAACTCGGCGCCGGTAAAGCTATAGACAATCTCGAATTCTTCCTGGCTGACGGCAGGCACCAACCGCGGCCGCGCCTGACCCATCAGCAGTGGTATTGCTGTCAGGAGCAGGATCAGCCGCGCCGCGTTCATGATATCTCGACCGTGTAGATTTCGTCGGGCCGCCAGCCGAGCCCGAGCGCCATGCGCAGCGCGACTAGGATAACCAGCGCGGCGAGCAGCAGCCTTAGCCATTCGGTGTTAACCCGCATCGCCAACCGCGAACCGATCTGCGCGCCGGTGACGCTGCCGATCAGGAGCAGCACAGCCAGCACGATATCGACCGCATGGGTGGTCATCGCATGGACCATTGTCGTGGCGGCGGTGATGAACAGGATTTGGAAAAGCGACGTCCCGACGACGACGCGCGTCGACATGCCGAGCAGATAGATCATCGCGGGAACGAGCACGAAGCCCCCGCCTATGCCGAGCATGACGGTCAACGTACCGACGGCGAATCCGATAAGAAGCGGCGCGATCGGCGAGATATAGAGACCCGAGCGATAGAAGCGCCAGCGCAGCGGGAGGCCGGCGACGAGCGGATGGTGACGGCGCACCGGCGGCTTTATCGGGATACCGGCTCTCCGCGCCGAGATCACCGCCCAGGCTTCGCGAACCATCAACACGCCGATCCCGCCCAGCAGAAAGATATACAAAAGCGCGACAACGGTATCAATCTGTCCGGCTTGCTGGAGCTGGCGGAAGAGACTGCCTCCGGCGATTGTACCGAGGACGCCGCCGGCGATCAGCACTCCCCCCATGCGGAAATCGACGCCCTCACGCTGCGCGTGGGCGAGCGTGCCAGAAACGCTCGCGCCGGTAATCTGCGTGGTCGCCGAGGCGACCGCCACGGCCGGGGGGATGCCGTAGAAGATCAGCAATGGGGTGGTCAGAAATCCGCCGCCGACGCCGAACATGCCCGAGAGCACCCCTACGACGCCGCCGAGCGCGATGATGACCAGCGCATTGACCGACAATTCAGCGATCGGGAGGTAGATATCCATGCCGCCCGCCCCTATCGCCTTTTGCGCGGAGGCGGAAGCCGTGGCGCGCTAGCGGCGCTTTGCGCTCGGCGGTCAGAAATCGGTAGCGATGGTCAGCGCGGGCCCTGAACCTGGGCGGGCATTGCCTGCGATGCGCTGGCGCCAGCTTAGAGAGACACGCAATGTTGCGCTCTCGATCGGCACATTGAGGCTGGCCTGCGGCCCGATATCGAGCCGCGCCGCGCCGGTTTGGGTTGAAGCCCAGAGTCCGCCGCCGACGATCGCCACGGACCGGCCCCTTGCCCAGAGCGGTCGCGATGCCGCAAGCGCCGCATCGGCGTAAAGATCGCGGCTATTTGCGCCAACTACTCCCGCTTGGACGTAACCGTCGAATTCTACGCCGAGGGGGAGGCGCGCACGATCGACCCCGCCCGCTATGCCAACAGCCCATGCGTCTCTCCCGGCCGCTTCAACCGCGATGCGGCGTTCGAGCAGCATTTGTACGGGCAGGTGCGCGGCGGGCCGTAGCGCAAGCCCCAATGCGGCCTCGCCGCCCGGGGCGGAGATCGGCCGGGAGAGACGCGCCGAGATCGCGAGTTCGCCATTGCCATTGCCGCGGCCGGCAAGACGGTATTGCGCGCGCAGCCCGGCCTGGCTGCCGCCCAACTGGCTGTCGGGCGAAAGGCTCACGGGGCCGTCGCCGGAACGCGCGAGGAGCCAGGCCGAAAAGCGCCAGTGCGACACGTCCTGTCTGATCGCGGCGGTGGGAGGGGTGTGTGCATTGAGAGACTGTGGTTGAGATGCGGGTGTGGCGGCAGGCGCAGTGTGCATCGGGGATAGGACGCGTTGGGAATCGGCGGGTTGGCGTGGCCGGAAGCCTTGTCCTATGTTTGCGATCGGACCCGATAGTCTTGTCTCGGTGGGCCGGCGGCTCCGAAGCCGCGGTGCATAGCGCATCCGCCGATCACTGCGCGGCGCGCGCGCTATGATCGCTTCATGCCTAATCGCAGCCGCGGTACTGGCGGACTCTGCAGCGTGCGGGCTTGGCGGGATTCCGGATTGTACGCCATCCGCGTGGACGGCGGGCGCATGGCCTGCATCGATCGGTATCAGCAGCGCTATCCTGACGCTCGACCAGATCACCACCACGGTTGCCAGAAAGCGGATGGGCGGCGTAATTCGCATCAGCCGCCGGCGCCGAAATCGGGAAAAATGTGCCGCGTCTTGTCCCAGCGCGGCGGCAGGGCCGGGTTGCTGCGCAAATAGGCGACCAGCGCGCGCCGCGCCGCCATCATGGCGATGACGTTCGAGGTGATGGCGCGCGGAATCGCCCATAACCCTTCGCGCCAGCCATAGCTGCGCGCCGTGAAAAGAGCGCGCATCGCGAGCCGCCATATCAAGAGGCAGAAATTGAGTGCGAGAAGCGTTTTTAATAACCGCGAAAGCGGCGCGGGTGAGTATGAAGTCAGGGCGGCCATTGTGAGCAGAACCACGCTCAGCAGCAATGCGGCATAGGCGGCAAAAAGCACGAGCGCGTCGAGCATCGTCGCGCGATCGCGCAGCCGCATCCAGCGTTCGGCCCAGCCACCGTTCCAGCCCAGCCGCTCCCAACCCGCCAGCGCGATGCCGGTGACCCAGCGCGTCTTCTGGCGGACGGCCGCATTCAGATCGGGCGGGAAATGCGAATGCACCGCAATCAGATCGCCGCCGTTCGTGTCGCGCATACGGACGAATATACCGCGTCCACCGCGCGCGGCGATCCGAAGGCCGAGCTCATAGTCCTCTGTGAGGCTTTGGGCGTCGAAGGGGCGGCCGTCGCGCTCGGCGGCAAGCGCGCCGAGAATCGCGCGATCGATCGCGCACCCGACTCCGGCCGACGGGATACCGGCGGCAAGCATCGTCCTGACGACAAGATCCTTGCCATGAGCTTCGGCGAATTCGTCGCAATAGTGGTTGGCGATCCAGCGCGACCGCCGATCGGGCAGCGGGCGAACCGGGACCTGGACGAGCGCATGGCCCTCGATCAGTCTGTCGAACAGAGCGATCTCGCCGCGATGGACGATGTCTTCGGCATCATGGAGTATTATCGCCTTAAAGCGCTTTCCGCGTCGATGCTCGGCATTTTCGAGCGTCCGCCAGATGGCGTTGAGGCAGTCGGCTTTTGTCGTCGGTCCGTTACCGGGACACAGCGCCAGCTCGATCCGCGGGTGGGTGTCAGCGAAGAATCGGATCTCGTCGATCGTCAGCGGATCGTTGGGATAACAGCCAACGAATATGTGGACGTTTTCCCCGGCGAAGATCTTGAGGCTATGAGCGAGCATCGGGGCGATAACGGCGGCTTCGTCCCAGGCAGGTATCATTACCGCCATCGGTCCGGTCCGCTTGGGCGCTGGCAGCCGGTCGAGCGCCGGCAACTGCGTTCGTCCGCTCGACAACAGCTGTTTCCCGCGTCCTGCAAACCATAGGCAATCGACCGCGAGATCGTTGAGGCCGCCGATCAGAATTCCTGTCGCGGCAAACAGGGCGAGTTCGCGCACGATCAGCCCCAGTGCATCAAGAATGACATCCGCCCCAGGCATGTCCCCCTCCCGATTTGCATCATATGCCAGAGAGTTGGGGAGATAAAGATGCTGTGGCGGAAGGTTCGGGCCGCTACCGTTTCCTGACGAATTCGGTTCGCAACACGAGCCCCTTGATGCCGTCGGTGCGGCAATCGATTTCCTGCGGATTGGCGGTCAGCCGGATCGATTTGACGACGGTGCCGCGCTTAAGTGTCTGACCCCCGCCCTTGACCTTGAGATCCTTGATCAGGATTACGCTATCGCCATCGGCGAGCGATGTGCCGTTGCTGTCTCGAACATCGGGCATGCCCGTGCCGTCACCTTTGCCAGCCTCCGCGCCGCCGCCGCATGCCGCTGCATCCTCGGGACTGATCCACTCGCCGCTCGCCTCGTCATAGACATAAGCGCCATCGTCATTGCCTGTCATCGGCTGCCTATCTTTTCAGATGCTCAAGACCGGCCACGACTCCCGCTTTGGTCGATGGATTGGCGGCGATGGTTTTCTTTTTTTCCGCCTTGGGTTTGCGCGCTTCTCTCGTCGATTTTTTCTGGCCTTTTGCCATGATCGTCTCCTTTGTAACAGCGCCTTTACGCCCAATCGGCGCGGTGCGACAGCCCAAGCAATCCGGCGCTGACTCGAGGGCCGTATTCTGTTATGGCTCGATGGCTGCCCGTCAAAGGAGCCGCCCCGATGCGGTATGTCATGATCGCGCTGGCCGCCCTGTTCCTGCTAGCGCCGCTCGCCGGCCTTGCTGCGGCGCAAGCCGTCACCGATCCCAATATGGAGGTCGATTCAATCGCACTTGTTCCAGGCGAGGCGGTGGTTTTCGGCTTTGGCGAAGGTTTCGATCACCAGTTGCTGCTTGTCCGCCATCGCGGCGCCGAGGCCGTGTCGGCTGCGCTCGACGTCGACGAGGTGCGCGCGGCGCTCTATGCCGATGAAGGCGAAACGTGGCTCGAGATCGAAAATGGTACGGGCGAAACGCTCTATTTCGATGCGCTTGCCGATCGCAGCGGCAATGGCGGCTATGGGCCGGTGCCGACGGCTGCGGTGGCGGCCGGGATGCGCGCCGTCGCGGGCCGCTGGGGCTTTGCGTTTGCAAGCCTGGTAATCGGCGAATTTTCCTATGGCCCGCACGGCGATCACGCACATTGAGGTAGGGCGCGCAATCAGTGGGGCCGATTCCGCCGGTAGCGGCGCCAGCACCAAACACTTAGTCCTGCGCAGCCCAGCCAATGATCCGGTAGGCGAGAATGGTGACAGGGCCGAGCGCGAGAAGGGTTAGTGCGACGAGGCCGATGCGGACGGCGAGGACGTTCCATCCCGTCCAGTTGGCGAAGCCAGCGCAGACGCCCATCAATTTGGCATTGCGGCGGTCGATGGCGAAATCCTGGGTCATGTTATTAGCTTTCCGAAAAATTGGGAGGTTGCGATGGTAGCGGAAGTCTCTCGCCGATTAGGCGAGGGGAACGACCGGGCCGATCGCTGCGCTGATAAAGGCGGCGCTGATGAGCAGCGCGGCGACTGCGGAAAAAGCGGCATTCGAAAAGTTGGTGACGGTGTTGAACATGGTTTTTGCTCCTGAACCTTGCTGGTGGATCATTCCGCCAGCTTGACCCATGCCAAGCAGGGATCGTGCCAAAAATGAAAATGACTGTGTTCATAGTCGGTTAATCGATCAGCGCCGTCGGCCCTTTGTACGCATTGCCCATTTATTGGGAATTTATGCTAAAAATTCGTGATCCATTTGGCGCAGTTTTAGGAATTGACTCAACCGGCCGGTCGATGACCCGTAATGTCCGCATAGAAAGCAATAGCGGGGCCCATGTCGGCCTCATAATCGCCGGTCGGGACGATTACAGAGCCGATCCTCAGATCCAGCCGGGCGCATGGACGAACTCGAGCTTGATGCCGTCGGGGTCTTCGAAGAACACCGCATAATAGTCGCCCGAATATTGCGGATAGTGTGCCGGCGGATCGAGTACGGGGATACCGCGTGCGATCAGCAGGTCGTGAAGCGCATCGACATCGTCGCGGCTCGACGCGCGCCAGGCAAGATGGTGGAGGCCCGGCGCATAGCGGTGATGAGCAAGACTGGCGAGCGCCGGATCGCAGAGTTTGAGCCCCAGCGCCGCGCCGCGCCCATCGCCGGGCAGATCCCACTCGCAGCCCGCCGCGTCGTTCTTAACCATCCGATAGCCGAGAAAGCCGAGCACTGGCCCGTAAATTGCCTTCGACGCCGCGAGATCGCTGACATTGAGATCGAAATGATGAAAACCGCCTCGGATCGGTGCGGCGGGGGAGGATGCGGCTGCGGCCATGAAGCGATTGTAGCGCTTTTCTGTCAAATCAGAAATCGTCCTGTTTGCGGTATATTACTGTCCGAGCCACTCGAGCTCTTCCGCCTTACTCCACCTGCGGCAAGGCCCAATCAATGGGCTGCTGCCCCGTATTTTCCAGAAAAGCGTTCGCCTTCGAAAAATGCTTGCACCCGAAGAAACCATTGTGCGCCGATAGCGGCGAAGGATGCGGCGCTTTGAGTACGCAATGCCGCGCGCCCTGTTCGACGCTCTCGACGAACGCGGCCTTTTTCTGCGCATAGCTGCCCCAAAGGATAAACACGACGGGGCCTTGCTTCGCCGCAATCAGCCTGATGATCGCGTCGGTGAACTGTTCCCAGCCCCGCCCGCGATGCGAGGCGGGTTCATGGGCTTGGACTGTCATCACGCTGTTGAGGAGCAGCACGCCCTGCTTCGCCCAGGACTCAAGATTGCCATGACTTGCGCGCGGGATGCCGAGGTCGCTTTCCATTTCCTTGTAGATATTGACGAGGCTTGGCGGCGGGGGGACACCAGAGCGGACCGAGAAGCAGAGTCCGTGTGCCTGGCCCGGACCATGATAGGGATCCTGACCGAGGATGACGACGCGAACGCGGTCGAGCGGCGTTGCGTCGAGCGCGTGGAACCACAGGCCTGCACGCGGGAAGATGCGTTTGCCCGCAGCGCGCTCGGCGAGCAGAAAGCTGCGCAGCTCGCCCATATAGGGCGCGGCGAATTCGCCGGCTAACGGCACCTTCCAGCTTTCGTCGAGCTTGATGCGATCGGCGCTGTTCATCAGCCGTCGCTTCTAACCACGCGGCGGCGCGCGTCAAAGTTGCTCGGACAAAAAAGGGCCGGATAAACCGGCCCTTCTCCGTGCGGTTTTGCTGCGGTGCCTAGCTGCTGGCTTCCATGCTGTGCTTGAGCGCGCTCATCTGGTCGTGACCTTGCTTGACCGAGGTAAAACAACGTTCGGCGACTGCGCGGCAATGCGGATCGAGATCTTCGTCGTTGATCGCGGCTTCGAACTTGGCCTTGATGTGATCTTCGCCACGTTCGACTTCGGCGATCACCGCCTTGTCGTCGGTGCCGGTGACGGTGTCGCGCAGGTTGAGGAACATGCGGTGCGCGCCGGCAAGCAAGCTGCCGTCGTCTTCGGGTTCGGCGCCGAGGCGGCGGACTTCGGCCTTGAGCTGATCGGCGACCTGGCGGCGTTCGGTCGCGCGTTCGCGGAACAGCGTCGCGTAGCGCTGATTGGTGGCATCCTTCGCCGCTTCTTCATAGCCGTCGATGCTGTCGATCGTCGTCGCGATCAAGCTGTTGAGCGTCGAGACGTTGGTGTTGGCAATCATGATCGATATTCCTTTACTGTTACTGGACGTTTAGACAATCTTCGTGCGGCCCGAAATATCCATATGCAGGGGGAATTATTTGTTGCCGCAGCGGCTTCCGGCGGCGGCGCGGCGTTCGATGAGACGACGATAGGCACCGAATTCTATCTCGGCGAGATCAGCGGGCTGCTGAGCGAGGGCGCCGATGCAACCGTTACCGATCTCTGGGCGGGAACCAACTTCATTTTCCGATAGGAGCAGGCAATGGCTGCGATCCGCATCGGTATCGGCGGCTGGACGTATAAACCGTGGCGCGGGACCTTTAATCCCAAGGGCCTGCGCCGGGCCGATGAGCTCGACTATGCGGCTTCGCGGCTTGGCGCGATCGAGATCAATGGCACCTATTACCGGCTGCAAAAGCCCGCGAGCTTCGCCAAGTGGCGCGACGCGGCGCCCGATGGCTTCCAGTTCACGGTCAAGGCGTCGCGCTATTGCACCAACCGCAAGGACCTGCGCGCGACCGGCGAAAGTATCGAGCGCTTTCTCGGCCATGGGCTGACCGAATTGAGAGACAAGCTTGGCCCGCTCTTCTGGCAGTTCATGCCGACCAAACGCTTCGATCCCGGCGAATTCGGGGCATTTCTGGCGATGCTACCACAGAGCCATGGGGGCGTGAAGCTGCGGCATGCGCTCAAGGTGCGGCAGCAAAGCTTTGTCTGCGAGGAGTTCGTCGCCATGGCGCGCAAGTGCAATGCTGCGATCATCTGCGCGCATAGCGAGAAATATCCGAAGGTTGCCGACCAGACCGCCGATTTTTCCTACACCCGGTTGCTCTGCGCGCGCGAAGGTCCGCGCGCCCGCTGCGGCGCAGGCGCTGATCGCGCGCGCTAGTGCATGAGTGCAGGCCGGAACAAGACGATTGACCGGGCGTTGCTTAACCCGGCACTGATCGCCGATCCAATTTCCCGACGGAGAACGACCATGCGCATCTTGTCCCTCACCGCCCTTGCGCTGCTGCCGCTTGCCTCCTGTTCAGGGGGAAATGAGGATAGTGGCGAACCGTCCACCGATCCGTCGGTGCAATCGCGCGAAGAGCAAACGGCGGTGGAAACCCTCACCGCTATACCGGCCGCGTATCAGGGCCGCTGGGACTTTTCCGAGCAGGATTGCGCGGCCGATGTCAGCGAAATGCGGCTCACTATCGGCACCGACAGCGTCCGCTTTTACGAAAGCAGCGGCGCCCCCCAGACCATTACCCGGACCGGACCGCGCACGCTGACGATGGAACAGCGATTTTCGGGCGAAGGAGATCAATGGGATGAAACGCTCGGCTATGAACTGAGCGAGGATGGCGATCGGCTGACCGTCACCACCGCCGATGGCAGTATGTCGATCCGCATGCGCTGTCCCGCCGAATAGCCTTC
>CAYQVL010000006.1:0-3100 GCA_964420825.1 uncultured Sphingomonadaceae bacterium | reverse complement strand
GAACGCGGTGCCATCATCGGCGAGGACGACGACACGGCTTAGCGAACCCGCGCGACGAACGGCCTACCGCCTATTCTACGACATTTGTCGAAAATCAAGGCACGTCGATCGGAAAGCAGCTGTTCTGGGCTGGACGCCTCCCGCCGTCTAGACGAGTGGGGCGCGATCTCGCAATCACCGGAGGGCTGTTTTGCCGCGTTTATCCTTACTGCTTCTGTCGACATCGCTCGCGACTTCTCCGGCTCTAGCTCAGACGGAAAGCAATCCCGAAATCACGACTGACTCGCCTGATGCGCCCGCTCCAGCGGCGTCGACGCGCGACACCTACACGCCCGCCGATTTCGCGCGCTATTCGCCGACGACGGCGCTCGATATGGTCCGGCAGATTCCCGGTTTTTCGATCGAACAGGCCGATAGTCGACGCGGGCTGGGCCAGGGCGGCGCCAACGTCCTGATTAATGGCGAACGGATTTCGGGCAAATCGAATGACGCAATCACCGCGCTCGGCAGAATTTCGGCGAGCAATGTGACGCGGATCGAGGTGCGCGACGCCGCGGCCCTCAACATTCCGGGGCTTTCGGGGCAGGTCGTCAATGTCATCGCCGATGTCGGCGGCGTCAGCGGCAATTTTTCCTGGCGGCCGCAATTTCGCGCTTACAATACAGATCCGCGGTTATATTCGGGCGAAATTTCGGTCAGCGGCGGCGTAGGTCCGGTCGATTATACATTGAGCCTGTCGAACACCGACGATGCCTTCCGCAGCGGCAACGACGGCATTGAGCTCGTCTTTGGCGCCGACGGCAATCTCATCGACCGGCGCTACGAAGTCGCGACCTTCGACGGCGATCGACCGCGGCTCGCCGGCAGCTTTCGTTATGATGGGCCTGGCAGTTCAGTCGGTAATCTCAACCTCTCCTACGAACGCTTCTACTTTCGGGGGAGCGAGGATTCGGACCGGTCATTCCCGGGAATGACCGATCGGTTCCGTCGGTTTCGCGAACGCGAGAACGAATGGAATTACGAGATCGGCGGCGATTTCGAATTTGCGATCGGTCCAGGCAGGCTCAAGCTGATCGGCCTACGCAGTTTCGAACGCAGTCCGTCAGCACAAACCGTCATCACCGATTTTGCCGACGATTCGCCCTCGACCGGCGTCCGATTTGCGCGGGTCGGCGACGAATCCGAATCGATCCTGCGCGGCGAATATAGCTGGAATATGGGCGGTGCGAACTGGCAGGTGTCGATCGAGGGCGCGCGCAATACGCTCGATATCGAATCGCGGCTCTTCGCGCTCGACGCCGCTGGCGTATTTCAGGAGGTTCCGCTGCCAGGCGGTTCGGCGCTGGTCAGCGAGGATCGTGCCGAAGCGAACATCACCTATGGCCGGCCGCTGAGCAGCGCGCTGACGCTTCAGGCTTCGCTTGGGGGCGAATATTCGCAGCTCAGCCAGACCGGGGCGGGCGGACTGACGCGCGCCTTCTATCGCCCCAAGGGGTTCGTCTCGCTGGCGTGGAAGGTCAGCGACAGCCTCGATATCCGCGCCCGGCTCGAGCGCGAGGTGGGCCAGCTCGATTTCGGCGACTTTGTTGCCAGCGTTAATGTCAGCACCGACAACCAGAACGCCAGCAATCCGAATCTCGTGCCGCCGCAAAGCTGGAACGCCGAATTCGAAGCGACGCGACAGCTCGGCGCCTGGGGATCGATTACCGCACGGGCCTTCTACGAGAGCATCAGCGATATCGTCGATCAGGTGCCGCTCGGGCCGACCGCCGAGGCGCCAGGCAATCTGCCGAGCGCGCGGCGCTACGGCCTCGCCTGGAACAGCACCTTCAATTTCGATCCGATCGGCGTTCGCGGCGCCAAGCTCGATCTCGAATTCACCATCCAGCGGAGTAGCGTCGACGATCCGTTGACCGGGCTGTCGCGACAGATCAGCGAGGATCGCCGCAGCTATGTCGAGGCGGAGTTTCGCCACGATATCCCCGACACCGATCTCGCGTACGGCGTCGAGTTCGAGATATCTCGCCAGTCGCCGGGCATCCGGCTCAACGAATTTTCGCAATTCACGACGCGGCCGGCATTCGTCGGCGTCTATGCCGAGCACAAGGACGTGCTTGGCTTGCGTGTCCGCGGTTCGGTATTCAACTTGATCGACGCGCACGACGATTTCCGCCGCGTCGTCTTCGTTGGCAGACGCGATGGACCGGTTGCATTCATCGAGGACCGCTCGCGGCGGATCGGCCCAATCTTTACGCTGACAATCAGCGGTAGTTTTTAGCCGATGCTATCGGTCGACACCGCGAAGCGCGCGCACCGTTCGATCGTCCAATGTTTAGCGCAGGTATCGAGTGCGGCAGGCGCGAGGACGGATTTGGACGCCTGAACGTCCGCCGCGCAGCCGGCCGACCTGAACGCGCGGGTAGCTGTCCGACGGCGTCTCGATGGCGAGCAGCGCGAGCATGGTCGCAGAAGGCGATATTGATCCTGTGGAGGACGCCCGGCGTACGGTTGTCGCCAGCGTTTGGCTCGGTTGTTTCGCAAAGCGACCAAGTCCGACCCCCGACGGCTTCACTTGTGTCAGTTTGAATCATGCCCTGCAGCGCCTAACCGGCGGTATCGGCATCCGCTTGCGCCATCTGTGGCGAAACATTGCGGCATTCGGCGATAAGCAGTGGATAGGGATTGTCGCTCGCTGCAACGAGAGCGGTTTCGGTCTCGGCCATGCAGGCCAGTTCGCTGGTGAACAGCGCATCTCGTCGGCCGATTTCCTCGCACATGATCGCGGCGTCGTCGCAGCCCATGACGGCAAGAATGAAATAACCCGGAGCCATGACTTTCCCTTTCTTCTGATGAACAGAAGGATAAGGACCGCCATTGGTCCCGCATGTGCCGAAAGTCACTGGTCTGGCTGTTTGCCGCATAACGCCTATCTAGGCGCTGCATGCCGCCCGATTTCCCTTCCGAAGCCCGACTGCGCGAAACCGGATTCGATATCCTGCGTCGCTTCCTACCGTTTCTCTGGCCGCGCCATGATGCAGGGCTGAAAGCGCGCATCATAACCGCGTTCGGCCTTGTGCTCTGCGCCAAGGCGGTGATCCTG
>CAYQVL010000005.1:0-18613 GCA_964420825.1 uncultured Sphingomonadaceae bacterium | reverse complement strand
TTCGCGCCTCGATCCTGCCGCTCGCTGCTATGGCGACGATGCCTGCGGCCGCGGGAACGCTGCGCGTCGATCCGGTCCAGATCGAAATGCCGGACGAACGCGGCGTCACCAGCATTACCGTCCGTAATGAAGAACAGACGCCGGTCACGGTCCGGGCCTATGCATTGGGCTGGCGTCAACAGAACGGCCAGAATGTTTATGACGAGAACCCGGCGGTGATTCTTTCGCCGCCGGTGTTCACCATGGGCGGCGGTCAGTCTCAGCTTGTCCGTATCGGGCTGCGAAATGCCGGCGCGCATCGCCGCGCCTATCGGATAATATTGGAGGAAGTGCCCGAAGCAAACCCCGCCGGAGGAATCCGGGTCGCGATCCGGCTCGATATGCCTCTGGTCGCGCAGCTCGAACACAGGAGTGAAAGCGACCTCGTCTGGCGCGCAGGCCGGGACAATTCCGGAAACTGGTGGCTCGAAGCGACCAACGCCGGACCAGGCTATGTGCGCATCGACGGTGCCGAAGCCGCGGCGCGCACAGGCCTTGCCCCCGGCGCCAACATTCATTTCGGAGCTGTCCTTCCCGGCAGCAGCCGGCGATGGACGATCGGCGCGCGCCCGTCCGTCGCCGATCCGGCCCGCTTCGAAGCGATAGCGTAGGGGAGAATCGGTGAGCAGCCGGCGCTGGCTAACGCGCTGGACTGAGCTTTGGCTTGCGCTGCTCCTCTTTGCATTGCCGTATTGGTCCGCCGTGGCCGGTGAACCCATGGAGAGCGTCGCTGTCGAGCTCGAACCAGCGCTTCTGATCATCACGTTGAACGGCGAGGCGCTGCCCGATCCGGTTATCGCGCTTCGCGGCACCGGCGGAGCGATCTACCTCCAGCGGCAACTCCTTGACAGTTGGCGCATTTCCGCGCGTTCCGCGACAACGACCCAATTCGATGGTCAGGTCTTCGTACGCGTCGATACCTTGCCCGGCGTTTCACCGACATTCGAAGGAGCGACCCAGTCGCTGTCGCTTGATGTCGACGAGAACAGGTTCGGCCTGCAGCAATTCGATGCAAGTTCCGCCTCGGACATGCCGATGACCCAAGCCGCCACGGGCTTTTACGCCGATTATGACGTCATCGCCGAAATGAGCGGGGGCACGGCGCGGGCGAGCGGCGCCTTCGATATCGGCTTTTTCAGCCGGCACGGCGTATTCAACGCCAATTTCGTCGCCCGCGCCGGCGACGGTGACGCCGAAGTCGTCCGGCTGGACACAGCCTGGACGAGCGACCGGCCCGAATCGATGATGTCGATACGCATCGGCGATTCGATCAGCAGAGGCGGCTCGGGCGCTGCTCCCGTGCGCTTCGGCGGCATCCAGATAGGCCGCAATTTCGCGACTCAGCCCGGTTTCGTGACGATTCCGTTGCCCACCGCGCGCGGCAGCGCGGCCGTGCCCTCGGTTGTCGACATTTACGTCAACGACGCCCTGCGCGAAAGCCGCGAGATCCAGTCTGGGCCGTTCGAGTTCAGGGGCATACCGGCACAGACCGGCGATGGCACGGTGCGCGTGGTCGTGCGCGACCTGCTCGGCCGCGAAACGGTCAACGAATTCGCCTATTATGCCTCGAGCGTGCAATTGCGCCGCGGGCTTCATGATTATTCGCTCGAAATCGGGGCCTTGCGCAAGAATTTCGGCGAACGCAGCAACGACTATGGGCCGCTCATGGCGATGACGACGCATCGCTACGGCCTGAGCGACAATCTGACCGCCGAAGGCCATCTCCAACTCAGCGAAGAGGTCCAGATGGGCGGTGTCGGCCTCGTTCATTCGAGTTTCGATCTCGGCGAGCTTTCGGGGACGGTTTCCGCGAGCCGATCGCGGGGCGCGACGGGCGCCCGGGTAGAGGCCGCCTATCAGCGGCCCTCGCGGGGATTTTCCTTCGGCGTGCGCGGCGAACTGACGAGCCGCAACTATCGTTTCATCGGCGCTGCGCACGAACCGCCGCCGCGCTATACGGCCCAGGCTTTCGTTCGCACACCGATTCCCGGCGGAACGATCTCCGCCAATGTGATTCACCGGTCGTTGCGCGGCGAGTCCGACCAGACGATCATCGGCGCCAACGCCTCTTTGCAGATCGGCCGACGCCTTTCGGGCCAGCTCTTTGCCCTTCATACGATTGCCGGGCGCGCCGAAACCGCGATCGGGCTCGGCCTGGGCTTGATGCTGGGAGAACGCCACAGCGGCTCGTCGTCGCTCGAATATCGCGGCGGCCGGGCCACCGCTTCTGCAAGCCTGCAGCGCAATTCGCCGATCGGCGAGGGCCATGGCTATCGCATCGCCGCTTCGGCGGGCGACCGGACGACCCTCGACGCCAGCTATTTGCAAAACCTTAGCCTCGCCTCGCTGGGTGCGCAGGTGAGCCATGCCGGGGGCAATTCCGGGGTTCGGCTCTCGGCGGCGGGTTCGCTTGGCTGGATCGGGGGCAAAGCCTTCGCCGCCCGCCGGCTCGGCGGCGCCTTTGCCGCGATCAAGGTCGGCGAGCAGGAGGGGGTGCGTATCTATGCCGACAATCAGCTGGTCGGAGAGACCGGCGGCGATGGCTGGCTATTGTTGCCCTCGGCCCGGCCTTTCGAGCGCAACGTCATCCGGATCGAAGCGACCGACCTGCCTTTCGACGTCGAGCTCGACCAAAGCGAAGTCGCCTTTCGCCCCTATGCCGGCATGGGCACATTGATCGAGTTCGGCGCCGTGCGGCAGCGCAGCGCTCTCGTCCGTCTCGTCCGCGAAGACGGGTCGGCAGTGCCGCCGGGCGCGCGCGTCGCGATAGCGGGGTCGGCCGAGACGGCGCCCGTCGTCAGGGACGGCGAAGCCTATCTTACGCATCTGTCCGCGACGCAGCAGATAGTGGCCCGCTGGGACGGCGGCCTGTGCTCGGCGCAGGTCCGCTTGCCCGATACCGACGATCCGCAACCGCGGATCGGACCGCTTTTGTGCAGGGACCTGACCTATGCCGCGCGCTGATTTCTGGTCTGTTTTCAAGGCCGGCGTCCTTGCCGCCGGTTTGACCGCCACGCCATCGCCGGCGTGCACGGTGAGCACCGCGGGCGTCGCCTTCGGCGCCTATGACATACTCAACCCGGCGCCGCACAATGGCGTCGGCTCGATCTCGCTGGTCTGCGATCGTCGAGACAGGCCGGAAATTGCGATCGGATCCGGGGCCAATGGGGCTCCTTTACCCAGCGCAAGATGGCGAACGGGCAAGCGCGCCTCAATTACAATCTCTATACCAACGCGTCGCGCACCATCGTCTGGGGCGACGGCTCAAACGGCACGGCGACCGTCTCTCCGAGCGGGGTTAAGAGTGGCTCTAATCGGCATTACGACGTGACGGTTTACGGCGGCATGCCCGCCGCGCAGAATGTTGCTGCCGGAACCTATGGCGATGTGCTGTTCGTGACCGTAATTTTCTGACCTTCACCGGCGCTCTCAAAAAGTCGTGCCGCGCGACTTTTTATGCAGACTAGCTGTCGAGGCTGCCCGCCAGCCGCTCATAGGCGGCGATGAAATCTTCCTTGAACTGCTGGACGACCTGGCCCGCCGACATCGACTGGTTCATCAGTCCGACGCCCTGGCCGACCCAATAGGTCGCCAGGTCCTTCGCGCCTTGGTGGCCGCTCTGGCTCAGTTTGTCGATTTTGCGCAGCGCCGGTTCGGACACCAGCGACTGGAGCGGCATCGGCAGCGGTTCGGGCGCGCCCTCGGCTTCCCAGGCGTCGGTCCAGGGCGATCGCAATTGCCGCGAGGGCTTGCCGGTGCGCGACCGCGAGCGCACCGTGTCGCGCGAACTCGCGGCGAGCATCTTCTCCTTGACCACCGGGGTGGTCTCGGCCTCGGCGGTGGTCAGCCATACCGAGCCGCACCACGCGCCCGCCGCGCCCATCGCCATCGCCGCCGCCATCTGCCCGCCGGTGGTAATCCCCCCGGCCGCCAGTATCGGCGTATTCGATCCCATTTCCCGCACTGCTTCAAAGACTTCAGGGACGAGCACCATCGTCGAGACCTCGCCGCAATGGCCGCCCGCTTCGCCGCCCGCGACAACGAGGATATCGACGCCCGCGCGGACCTGCGCGACGGCATGCTCCTTCGCGCCGACCAGCGCCGCGGTCGCGACGCCCTTTTCGCGCGCCATGTCGAGCATGATCTGCGGCGGCACGCCGAGCGCGTTGGCGATCAGCTTGATCGGGTATTGAAATGCCACTTTAAGGCTCGATGCGGCGCCCTCGTCGCGCAAATTTCTGGCGAAATTGACCGACATCCTGCGGTCGTTCTCGAGATCGCCGGCGTCGATGCCGTATTTCGCCATAAGGTCGCCGGCGAAGCGCTTATGCTCCTCGGGCACCGATTCGAGCAACTTGCCGGTGTCGAGCTTCTCGCCCTTGCCGAGAAATTTGTTGGGAACGATCAGATCGACGCCATAGGGTTTGCCGTCGACATGCGCGTCGATCCAGTCGAGTTCCTCCTTGAGCCGCTCGGGCGGCAGGTTGACCGCGCCGAAAACGCCCATCCCCCCGGCCCTCGAGACCGCAGCGACGACATCGCGGCAATGCGAGAAGGCGAGCAGCGGAAATTCGATATCGAGCATCTCGCAAATCGGCGAATTCATCATCGGCGGGGCCTCCTCGGACGCGCAATTCTATCGGGTCATGGCTTGAAAGACTATCATCGGGAGGTATGAGTCAAGCTCATTTTGTCTGAGTCCCGCTCAATAATGCAAGGATCGATGCGATGCGCAATCCCTTCGAGACCGAGGAACGCGCGGCGTTTCGCGACCAGGCGCGGCGCTTCGTCGAGAGCGAGATCACGCCCTATGCCGATGAATGGGACGAGGCCGGCGAGATTCCCTGGGCGCTTCATCAAAAGGCCGGCGCGCTCGGCGTCTTCGGCTTCGGCGTTGCGCAAAAATATGGCGGTCTTGGTTTCGACGACGCCTTTATGCGGGCATCATGGGGCGAAGAGTTGTGCGCGTGCGGCGCGACCGGGATCGCGGCGGCGCTCGGTGGACGCAGCATCTCGATCGGGCCGATCGAACGGCTCGCGTCGGACGAGATCAAGGACCGCGTCCTCGAAGAGATCGTCGCCGGGCGCAAGGGATCGAGCCTCGCGATCACCGAGCCGTCGGGCGGTTCGGATGTCGCCAGGCTGCGGACCACGGCAACGCGCGACGGCAATCATTTCATTCTCAACGGTTCGAAGACCTTCATTACCGGCGGCATGAAATCGGACTATTTCGTCGTCGGGGCGCGCACCGGCGGGCCAGGGCTCAAGGGCATCTCGCTGTTCTTCGTCGAGGCCGATGCGCCGGGCTTTTCGCGCGCCTCGATCGGCCGCAAGATGGGCTGGTGGGCCTCGGACCAGGCGACGCTGTTCTTCGACGATTGCCGCGTCTCGGCCGAATGCATGATGGGCGAGGAGGATCAGGGCTTCATCCAGATCATGCACAATTTCAACCACGAGCGGCTCGGCATGATCGCCCAGTCGGTCGGCATGATGAAGCTCTGCCTCGCCACCGCGATCGACTGGGCGCAGCAGCGCGAAACCTTCGGCAAGCGCTTGATCGACCACCAGGTCATCCGCCACAAGATCGCCGATATGTCGGCGAAGATCGATGTCACCGAGGCGTTTCTGCGCCAGCTCTGCTGGGCGATGAACGAGGGTGAACCGCCCGTCGCCGAGATTTCGAAGGGCAAGTTCTTCGCCACCAAGGCGCTCGAATTTTGCGCATCCGAAGCGATGCAGATATTGGGCGGGGCGGGCTATCTGCGCGGCAATCCCGTCGAGCGCATCTATCGCGAGGTCAAGGTGATGGCGATCGGCGGCGGTTCGGAAGAGATCATGCGCGATCTCGCGGTCAGGCAGATGGGGCTGTAAGCGCTCGGTAAAGGTAAGGGAGAGCAATATGGGGGAATCCGACCGGCTGCTCGGTGCCGATGTCGTCGTCGACTGGATCGCCGGCAACGCCGGCTTTTTCCCCGACAAGCTCGCGACCGTCGATCTCGCCAGCGGCCGGCGGCGGACCTATGCCGAATTCGACGCCCGTGTCGCCAGCGTCGCGGGTTTTCTCCGGTCGAGCGGTATCGCGCCGGGCGACCGCGTCGCCGCGCTGGCGATGAATTCGACAGATCTGCTCGAGATCATGTTCGCCTGCTGGCGGATCGGCGCGATCTATCTGCCGCTCAACTTCCGGCTGACGTCCGACGAGCTCGCTTTCATCCTGACCGACGCCGAGCCGAGCCTGATCTTTATCGATGAGCAATTCGCCGAATGCGGCGCCGTGCTTCAATCCCGCGTCGCGGTCGATAACTGGGTCGCCATGGACGGGCTCGGTGGCGATACCGCGTTCGAACGCGCGCTCGCCGCCGCCGATCCGGTGGCCGACATGATCGCGCAGGAGCCCGAGGATGTCTGCCTGATCATGTATTCGTCGGGAACGACGGGGCTGCCCAAGGGCGTCACGCTGGCGCATGGCGCGATGCTGTTCAGCGTGATCAACACCGCGCCGAGCTTTCGCACCTCGCACGATATGGTCGGGCTGACGGTGATGCCGCTCTTCCATATCGGCGGCACCAACGCCTTTTCGGTGCCCGGCTGCTATCTCGGCGCGACCAACATCATCGCGCGCGGCTTCGATCCCGGCGCGACGCTCGCGGCGATCGGCGATCGGGCGCTCGGTGTCACCCATTTCTTCGGCGTGCCGGCGGTGTTCAACGCCATGAAGGCGCATCCGGCGCAGCCCGGCACCGATTTTTCACGGCTCGAACTCGCCGCATCGGGCGCCGAAGCGGTTCCCGACGCTCTCGTCCGCTGGTGGCTCGATCGCGGCGTCGTCATCCAGGAAGTCTATGGCATGACCGAAACCTGCGGCGGCGTCTGCCTGCTCGGCGTCGACGACATTCCGGACAGAATTGGTTCGGCGGGCAAGGCCTTCCGCCATTCGCCGATGAAGACGATCGCCGAGGACGGCTCGGATACCGGCGTCGGCGAACTCGGCGAGATCTGTATGCGCGGGCCGCATATTACCGCCGGCTACTGGAACCGCCCCGAGGACAATGCCGCCTGCTATGTCGATGGCTGGTTTCGCTCGGGCGATATCGGGCGGATCGATGCCGATGGCTATCTCTTCGTCGAGGATCGCGTGAAGGACATGTATATTTCGGGCGGCGAGAACGTCTATCCGGCCGAGGTCGAGAATGTCCTCTACGAGATTGAGGCAATCGCCGAGGTCGCAGTGATCGGCGTGCCCGACAGCCGCTGGGGCGAGGCCGGATGCGCGGTGGCGGCGCTCAAACCCGGTGCTTCGCTGACGCTTGCCGACCTCCGCAGCCATTGCGAGGGCAAGCTCGCGCGCTTCAAGCGCCCTGCGCACATCGCGCTCGTCGATGCGCTGCCGCGCACCGCGACCGGTAAGGTGCTCAAGTTCGAATTGCGCAAGTCGGTTCCCGCGATGCTCGAGCTATTCTGAACGGGGCAGATTGCCGGAAAATCAGGACTGATTGGTGCGCCTTGCAGCCTCCGGCTGTCCGGTGGACCTTGATGCACGTGCTGTCGTGCGGGCGCTCCCTTGCAGAATCTGTCCCATAGTGAGTCCTTCCATTGATGGCTGAATATTACACCATCAAATGCCGGGACTAAACACCTAGCTCTATCCATTCTTAGGCCGATTGCCGCTCGATCTTCTCGATATCCTGGGACGCAACAGGCCAGCCAGCCTTGGCAGCTTCGAGGCGACCGAGCAGTTCGGCGCGCGCCCGCATCAGCTCGGTGATCGATCGCGAGGCATCTTCGAGACCCAAGCCGATCCCGCAGCGCCGACGATACCCGCCCGGGGCGATTCACCGCTTGCGAGCGAGATAGATCGTGTTGCTCGCTTCGGCCTCGCGATAGGGATCGTCGAACTTCACCAGCTCGGCGGTAACATCGGCGAACGCCGTCTCCAGCGCGGCGAGGAAGCCTTCGTCGGGCGGGTCGGTCGACCAGAGTGCGAAGACGCCGCCCTCCTTCAGCTTGCCTGCCAGACGCCGCAGCCCTGCGGGCTCGTAAAAGGAAGCATTCTCGGAATCGAGAAGGTCGCGCGGCGAATTATCAATGTCGACCAATACCGCGTCGTAGCGCTCGCCGGGGCGGTCGGGCTCGAACGAGCCGTCGCCGGCTGCCATTTCGAAAAAATCGCCGTGAACAAAGCTGCAGCGCGGATCGCGCGAAAGGGGTTCGCCCAGCGGGAGCAGCCCGGCGCGGTGCCATTCGATCACTTCAGGAATAGCTTCGACGGTCACAAGTCGATCGACAGTGTCGTGATCAAGCACGGCCTTTGCCGTATATCCAAGTCCCAGCCCGCCGACCACCACGTTCCGCTCCGCTCCCCCGAGCCCTGCCAGTGCCAGTTCGGCAAGCGCGATTTCGCCTTCGGTGAACAGGCTGGTCATCAAATAGCCGTCGTTTAACCTGATCTCGTATATGTCCTCGCCCTCGGCCGACCGGCGGCGGCGCCTCAGGCTCAGCGCACCGATCGGCGTTTCCCGATAGTCGAGCTCCTCGAACATGCGCGCCGTCATCACAATCTCCTCACTGGCGCTCGCGAATGGCGGCGAATTGAATGTCGGGCCAATCCTCGACGAAACGGCCGAATTCCCAGTCGTTGCGGAACAGAATCACCGGCTCCCCGTCCTGATCCTCGGCAAGCTTGTCGCGATTTCCCTCGAGCAGCTTGATGAGCATCCGCGAATCGGCCGCGCGGACCCAGCGGGCGAGCTCGAACGGGCTCGGCTCGAGGCTGAGCACCACATCATATTCCTGGGCAATGCGCGACAGCATCACGTCGAGCTGGAGCTCGCCCACGACGCCGACGATCCATTGCGAACCGAGCGCCGGCCGAAACAGCCGCATCACTCCTTCCTCGGCAAGATCGCCGAGCCCGCGCCGCATCTTCTTGACCTTCATCGGATCGTCGAGGCGCACCCGGCGCAGGACCTCGGGCGCGAAATCGGGCAGGCCGGTAAAAGCGAGCTCGCCCTTTTCGGTCAGCGTGTCGCCGACCCGCAAGGTGCCGTGGTTAGGAATGCCGACGATGTCGCCCGGCCGTCCGATTTCGGCAAGTTCCCGTTCCCGGGCGAAAAAGGTGATCGGATTGTGGATGCCTATCGCCTTGCCGGTGCGCGAATTGACCAGCTTCATCCCGCGCTTCATCGTCCCCGAACACAGCCGCACGAAGGCGACCCTGTCCCGGTGGTTGGGATCCATATTTGCCTGGACCTTGAAGACGAAGCCGGTCGCGCGATCCTCGTCGGGGGTGACCGACCGCGGCCGCGCTGGCTGCGGGCCGGGCGGCGGCGCATATTCGGCGAGCGCCTGCAACAGCTGCTCGACCCCGAACAGCTTGAGCGCGCTGCCGAAGAAGACCGGCGTCATGTCGCCGGCGCGAAAGGCGTCGAGATCGAAATCGGGATAGCCCGAGCGCGCCAGCTCGGCATCGCCCCGAAGCTGGTCGAGCGCAGCTTCCGGCAGCGCCGCCGCCAGCCGGGTATCGTCGAGGCCCGACAGATCGATCGCCGTCCCCGCTTCCGTTCCGTCGCCGCGTTCGGCCGGGATCAGCCGGTCCGAAGCCAGATCGTATATGCCGTGAAACAACCCGCCCATGCCGACCGGCCAGGATTGCGGCACGACATCGAGCTGCAAGGTTTCGGCGATCTCGTCGAGCAGCGCGAAGGGCGACAGTCCCTCCCGATCGACCTTGTTGATGAAGGTGACGATCGGAATGTTGCGCAGCCGGCACACCTCGAACAGTTTTCGCGTCTGCGCCTCGATCCCCTTGGCCGCGTCGATGACCATGATCGCGCTGTCGACGGCGGTGAGCGTCCGATAGGTATCCTCAGAGAAGTCCTGGTGCCCCGGCGTGTCGAGCAGGTTGAACAGGATCCCGTCGCGGATGAAGGTCATCACCGAACTCGTCACCGAAATGCCGCGCTGCTGCTCGATCTTCATCCAGTCGGACCGGGCCCGGCGCCGGTCGCCGCGCGACTTCACCTCGCCGGCCTCGCGAATGGCGCCGGCCGACAGCAGCAGCTTCTCCGTCAACGTCGTCTTGCCCGCGTCGGGATGCGAGATGATCGCGAAGGTGCGGCGCTCGAACCCCGCCAGCTCGTCGTCGGCATTTGGCACCGGGGCTTCCTCGCCCGGACCCCGCGTGGGCCGGCTGCTGTCGGCATCTTCGTACATTGCTCTTCCTGCTTCGAAACTGGGTACAGCATGCCGGCGGGCGGCGCCGACCCGTTGCCGAGGCATCGCACGCGGCGGCGGCCATGCCGTTCCCGCGCCGATCCTGCTGACACTGCCGCCGACATAGGGACGGTGGAGGCGGATTTGTATCAGAAAAGAACCGGGCAGCCTGTTTCGGCCAAAACTCGCTGTTTTGTTGCCGGGCATTGCCCGCACGGCAGATCCCCTACTACAAACCCGCTGAACAGAGAAAGCACTTTAGGTGTTTAGTCCCGGCATTTGATGGTGTAATATTCAGCCATCAATGGAAGGACGCACTATCACAGGACTTGCGGGACCGGGTTGTTGGGGCGATTGACGACGGCCTGAGCCGTCGCCGTGCGGCAGCCCGATTTGGGGCAAGCCTATCGAGCGCGATCCGCCGGCATCACTTGGCGCGCGAGCATGGACGAGCGATTGCCGGCAAGCCCGGCGGCGACCGGCGTTCGTCGAAGGGAAGCAGCCGGAGCATCTCACCGTCCCGAGGCTGATGAGCAAGCCGCTACCGCTATCGTGGGGTGAGCAGCGGCGATATCTCGGCATCTCCTGAACTTCACCAACTGCAGTCAGAATTATGGGGGCGAGAGACGGCGGGCGAGTTCCGAGGCAAAGCTGCGCGATTAGGGTGCGTCTCTGCTTGAAGTTCATCGAGCGCGCGCGAAAAGGCCGCAGAACTCAGCCATGCTGGGTGGGAGCTCTGCGGCCTCTCATATTCTTGGGGACCACTCAGGACTGTGTGGTGCGGTCGAGAAGACTCGAACTTCCACGGGCTTTCGCCCACAACGACCTCAACGTTGCGCGTCTACCAGTTCCGCCACGACCGCACGTTTCAGATGCCAGGCGCACGCCCGGCGTTGGTAGGCGCGTGCCTCTAGCAAAGCCCTCGCGCGGGCGCAATGGCTCAAAGCCCGCTTTCGCTGCGGGGCGGGATTTCAATAGAGAAACATCGGTCTGCCCTCGATATGAAGCATTCGTGCGCGATAGGTCTCGGCGTCGTATAGCCGCGCGACATCGACCGTCTTATCGCGCTCGAGCCGCGCGGTAATCGGCACATGGCAGTAATTGCCGTCGGTCAGCGCGACCATGCGCCCGGCCTGCCGGTCGTTCAGCAGCTGGATCGCGAGCCCGCCAAAGGCGAAGCCGACCATCCGGTCAAGCGCGTCGGGCCCGCCCGCGCGCATCAGATAGGCGAGCTCCTGGACGACAGTGCCGATGCCCGTCTCCGCCTCGATCGCGCGCGCGAGCCGTGTGCCGACGCCCGGCTCGTCGCGGCCGATTGCTGACGGCGCGCGCGCGCCATTGGCCGCTTCATCGGCAATGCGCGCGCCCTCCGAAACGACGCAGACGGCATAATTCTCGGGATTGCTCCGCCGGTCTTCAGCGAGCAGCGGCAGCAACGCATCGAGCCGCGCCGGAACCTCGGCGATCACCGTCCGGTCTACCTGCGCGAGAAAGCCCGAAAGGAGCGCGGTCTCGCCCGATCGCCGTCCGAACAGTTCGATCACCGCGATCCGCTCATGGCTCGCGGTTGTCGTCCGCAGCGCGTTGATCGCGGCGGCCGAGCGGCTGACCGCGGTCGAAAAGCCGATGCAATAGTCGGTGCCGTAGACATCGTTGTCCATCGTCTTGGGTACCGAAATCACCGGAAAGCCGAGTCCCGAAAGATGGGCCGAAAAGCGCAGCGTCCCGTCGCCGCCGAGCGTGATCATCGCATCGATGCCGAGCTTGCCGAGGACATCTAGAACGTGGCCGCTGCGATCGCCATCGGCCTGCGTGCGCGGATCGGTGCGCGAGGTGTGGAGAATGGTGCCGCCGGTGCGGTCGATGCCGCGCACGCGTTCGCGGTCGAGGCCATAGGTCTGCGCGGCGATCGTCGCGCGATCGGCGGGATCGATCTGCAGGAAGCCCTGCCAGCCGCGGCGGAAACCGGTCACCTGCCAGCCGAGATCGAGCGCCGCAAGCGTGATCGCGCGAATGCAGGGGTTCAATCCGGGCACATCGCCGCCGCCCGTCAGGATGCCGATATGGATGGCGCGCCTCCTTTGCCTAAACCGTTCGGGCTGAGCCTGTCGAAGCCCCGCCCTCTTTTTACGGTTAGAAGACAGTGTGGCCTTTCGACAAGCTCAGGGAGAACCGGCCGGCTCTCGTCTATCCCTCCTCGTCGGGCACGAATGCCAGATTGAGCTCTTCGGCGTTGCGCGGGATATCGATCTCGGCCGAGTTAAACTCGACCATTTCGCGCGGCGGCAGACTCCGTTGCGGCGCCTGGATCGTCCAGTCATAGACCACCGCGCCCTGTGCGTTGCGCAGCTCGGCGCGGATATCGGGCACCCGATGCTCTTCGTCGGTGAGGTTGACGATGCGTCCCGATATCGAGAGCAGTTCATGGCCGCTCGCCAGCGTTCGGCGTTCGGGGCGGCGAACGAGCTGGACGTCGAGCGCGCTTTGGGCGCCCGCCGGCGACAGGCCGATGCTGGTCCCGAGATCCGCCGGGCCGAACCAGACGAGCGCGCCGATCGTCCCGCCGAGCAGCAGAAACACGCCGATAGCTATTGCGGTCCACATTTTAGCCGGGTTGCGGCGCGCGCGGAAGGGCGGTTCGTGCGCAAAGGGATCGCGATCGAGCGCCGGTTCGGGCGCGGGAAAGGACGGTTCGGACTGGCGCAGCGCCGGCGCCTCGTCGCGCGGCGGCACGGAAAATTCATGCTGGAGCGGCTCGCGCCGGGGCGGCGTGGCCGCGACAGGCTCGGGTTCGGGCGCCCGGCGCGGGGCGAGCGGCGCAGGCTCGACGAACCAGCTATGCTTGCAATTGGCGCAGCGCACCTGCCGGCCATCGGGCCCGACCGCCGTGTCGGGCACCAGATACCGGGTCGAACAGGCAGGGCATTGAAGGATCATGGAACAGGCAAGCGCCGAAAGCTGTGAACGGTTGAATGCCGATCTAGGCGGTCGCGGGGCGAACTGGCAAGCGGAGTCTCTCGCCATCCTGCTTGCCAAGGGCATTTTCGCGCGCGAATAATTGCCTCGGGGCCGGCGTGGCCCCACCGCCCCGGGGAATCGAAACGATATGCCGAACGTGAAAGCCATCAAGGCATTTGGAGATAAGGTGGATTTCGGCAAGACCGCGAGCGACTACGGCCGCTTCCGTGCCGGCTTTCCCGAGGATTTTTTTGGCCGGCTGGCCGATCAGCTTGCCTTTTCGCCGGGGGACACCGCGCTCGACATCGGCACGGGTACGGGAACCGTGGCGCGCGGGCTGGCGCGGCGCGGCCTTGCGGTTTCGGCTGTCGATCCCGCGCCGGCGCTATTGCGCGAAGCGGCCGAACTCGACCGGGCCGAGGGCCTTGTCGTCGACTATCGCGAAGGCCGCGCCGAAAATCTCGAATTTGCCGACGCAAGCTTTGACATCGTCACCGCCGGTCAATGCTGGCACTGGTTCGATCGCCGCCGCGCCGCCCGCGAGGCCTTGCGCGTATTGCGTCCCGGTGCAGCGCTGGTGATCGCTCATTTCGACTGGCTGCCGCTGGCGGGGAATGTCGTCGAAGCGACCGAAGCGTTGATTCAGCAGGTCAATCCGGTGTGGACGCTCGCTGGGGGCACCGGCATCTACCCCGAATGGCTCGGCGACGCAGCGGACGCAGGGTTCGCGGCGCTCGAAACCCGTTCGTTCGATATCGACCAGCCCTATAGCCATGAAGCGTGGTGCGGACGGATTCTCGCGAGCGCCGGCGTCAGTGCGACGCTCGACGAGGTGGAGGCGATGCGCTTCGACGCGCGGCTCAGGGCGCTGCTTGGCAAATCCTGGCCCGAGGATCCGCTGGCGATCCCGCACCGCGTCTGGTGGCTGGTCGCACGGCGGCCCGGATGATGACGTCACCCTGTGGGCGTGCTTGCGCGCGATAATGCCGCCCGAAGCGTCGAAATCGGTCCCGCGCGCCGCATCTAGATACGCAAACGCCTGCTCTATGGCCGGATCGCCGCGATTGGCGCTTTACGCCGGATAGCGGCCTGTGCCATTGCTCGGCGATGGCGACGACGATTGCCCAGTTCGAAAATGTCGGGCTGCGCTATAGCACCGGCGCCGAGACCTTGTCCGATGTGAGCTTCTCACTCGACGAGGGCTGCTTCTATTTCCTCACCGGGGCGTCGGGCGCGGGCAAAACCTCGCTGCTCAAGCTGCTCTATCTGGCGCTGCGACCCAGCCGCGGGCTCATACGGCTGTTCGGCGACGACGTCGTGACGCTGCCTCGCAACCGGCTGCCGGGCTTTCGCCGCCGCATCGGCGTCGTCTTCCAGGATTTCCGGCTCGTCCCGCATCTTTCGGCCTTCGACAATGTCGCGCTGCCACTGCGCGTGTCGGGGGTCGAGGAGGACGATCTCGCCGCGCCGGTCAATGAAATGCTCGCCTGGGTCGGTCTGTCGGATCGCGCGAGCGCGCGTCCGGCGACGCTTTCGGGCGGCGAACAGCAGCGCGTGGCGATCGCCCGCGCGGTCATCGGGCGCCCCGATATCCTCATCGCCGATGAACCAACGGGCAATGTCGATCCCGAGATGGCGGCGCGGCTTCTCCACCTGTTCGATGCGCTCAACAAGCTCGGCACGACGATCGTCGTCGCGACGCATGACATCCATTTGCTCAGCCGGGTTTCGAATGCGCAGATGATGCGCCTCGACGGCGGCCGGCTCGCCGATCCGACGGGCTCGCTCAAACATCCGCCGCGCGAGCCCAGGGGCGGTACGCGCAAGCCCGGCAAGGACAGCGTATGACCTTGCCCTTCGCCGCGTCGCCGGCCGAACGCCGGCTGCTCACCGAAGGCAGGCTCTCGGGGCCGATGCCGTGGGTCATCGCGATCATGATGTTTCTGACCGTGCTCGCCGCGGCAGGCGGGCTCGGGCTTGCGAACGCGGCGCGCAACGTTACCGGCGGCATCGCCCAGCGCATCACCGTCCAGATCGTCGAGGCCAATCCCGATTTCCGCGAGGAGCAGACGCGCGGCGCGATCGCCGAACTCGAAAGGCTCGCCGGCGTCACCCATATCGAGCGTGTCCCCGACGCGGAGATCGATGCGCTGCTCGAACCGTGGATCGGCGCCGGCGGCAGCGAGGAAGGCATTCCCGTGCCGAGCCTGATCGACGTCGACCTGACCGCGGCGGCCCATGACCGGCTCGACGCGATCGAAGCGGCGGTCAAGCGGGTCGCGCCCGATGCGCGGATCGACGATCACGCCAAATTTCTCGCGCCGCTCGCCGGGCTGATCGGCTCGCTGACGTGGCTGGCGCTGGCGCTCGTCCTGCTCACCGCCGGCGCGACCGCCGCAGCGGTGATCCTCGCGGTGCGCTCGGCGCTCAACACCCACCGCGCCACGATCGAGGTGCTTCACCTGATGGGCGCGACCGACGTCCAGATCGCCCGGATATTCCAGCGGCGGATCGCGCTCGACGCGCTGTTCGGCGGCTCGGTCGGCTTTCTGTCCGCTGTCATCGTCATCCTGCTGCTCGGCCAGCGGATCGGCGCCGTCGGTTCGGAATTGCTGGGGTCGGTGAGCTTGCCGTGGACCGGCTGGCTGGTCCTGTTCGGGCTGCCCGTCGCCGGTGCGCTCGTCGCGACGCTCGTCGCGCGGCTGGTGATGCTCGGCGCGCTCAAGAAGATGATATGATCAGACGGATTTTCTCGCTCCTCGTCCTTGCCTGGGTGCTCGGCTTCGCGGCGTTCGTGGTCTGGCTGCCCGGCCCCGCCGATGATCGCATCACCGATGCGGTCATCGTGCTGACCGGCGGCTCGAACAGGATCGAGCGCGGCATCGACCTTCTCCGGCAGCGCAAGGCGCGGCGGATGCTGATTTCGGGGGTTGATCGCCGCGTCCAGCCCGCCGAACTCGCGGCCGAGAAGAATGCGCCCGAGGCGCTGTTCGAATGCTGTATCGACCTCGATCAGGACGCCGTCGACACTCGCAGCAACGGGCAGGAAGCGGCGCGCTGGATGCGCGAGCACCGCTTCGAGACCGTGCGCCTCGTCACCACCGATTGGCATATGCCGCGCGCGCGGTTTGAATTCGCCCGCGAGATGGACGACGGCGTCATCATCCTTGCCGATGCCGTGCCGAGCGAGCCCAGTTTCATGCAGCTCTTCCTTGAATATAACAAATATCTGCTGCGCCGCGGCGGCGTGATCGTCGGTCTTTAGGCGTCATGGCGGCATTGCGATCACTGGCGTTCAGGATAGCCTTTATCGGCGGCACAATTTTCTATGTGATCGTCTCGCTGATCGCGGCGTTGTTCGGCGAGCGCGCGATGCTGCGCTGGATCCACCGCTGGGCTTATTTTCATCATCTCTGCGTGCGCTATATCCTCGGTATCCGCGTCCGGATCGAGGGCGAGATACCGCGCGGCCAGTTTCTCTTCGCCGCCAAGCACCAGTCGATGTTCGAGACGATCGAGGTGCTGTTGCTGCTCGATATGCCGTTGATCGTACTCAAGGCCGAACTCACGCGGATTCCGGGCTGGGGCTGGCTGGCGAGCCATTATGGCGGGATTTCGGTCGATCGCCAGGGCGGCGCGAGCACGATGCGCGCGATGCTGCGCGAGAGCCGCCGGCTGCTCGAGAGCGGCCGCTCGGTGATCATCTTTCCCGAAGGGACGCGCGTTCTGCCCGGCGAAACGCCGCCGCTGCGCGCGGGTTTTGCCGGCCTCTACCGCCAGTTCAAACTGCCCGTCGTACCCATCGCGCTCGACGTCGGCCGGCTTTGGCCGCGCAACCGCTTCGTCAAGCGTCCCGGCGTCGTCACCTTCCGCTTCTTCGATCCGATTCCGCCGGGCGTGCCGCGCGACGAGATCGAAGCGCGTGTCCGCCGCGAAATCAACGCGCTAGAGTTTGCCGCCGGCTAGCTTTTCGAGCGCCGCCGCCACCCCGCGCGTCTCGTCCTCGCTGCCGATGGTGATCCGCAGTCCATGCGCGAGCCCCTGACCCGGCAGCCAGCGCGTGATGTAGCCGGCTTCGAGCAGCCCCTCAAAGGCCTGCCCCGCGCTGAGCCTGCCCTCGAACAGCACGAGCAGGAAATTGGCGTGGCTCGGCACCGCGCGCAGCCCGGCATTGCCGAGCCCAGCAATTCGCTCGGTGAGCCAGTCGCGCCAGCGTGCATTGTGCGCGCGGCTCGCATCGACGAACGCTTGGTCGTTTAGCGCCGCCAGTGCCGCCGCCTGCCCCGCGCTGGTGACGTTGAACGGCCCGCGGATGCGGTTGAGCGCGTCGATAACCGGCGGCGGACCATAAGCCCAGCCGATGCGCTCGGCGGCGAGGCCGTAGATCTTCGAAAACGTTCGCGTCACCAGCACATTGTCCGCGCGCCCGGCCAATGCGAGTCCGCCATCGCCCTCGCCATCGTCCAGATATTCGCCATAGGCCTGATCGATGACGAGCAGACAATCGGTCGGCATCGCCGCATGCAGCCGGGCGATATCCTCGCGGGGCGCGAGCGTGCCCGTCGGGTTGTTGGGGTTGGCGAGGAAAAGCACGCGCGTCGCCGGCGTGATCGCGGCGATCAGCGCGTCGATGTCGGTGGCGTAATCCTTGTCCGCCGCCTCGACCGGCGTCGCGCCGACGCGCCGCGCCGCGAGCGGATAGACGAGAAATCCGTAGCGCACATAGAGGATCTCGTCGCCGACACCAGCGTAGGCGCCGGCGGCCAGATGGAGGATTTCGTCCGATCCCGTGCCGCAGACGATGCGCGCCGTATCGAGCCCGTAAAGTGCTCCGATCGCCTCGCGCAGCACGGTCGCGCCCGGATCTGGATAGCGCGAGAGCGTCCCCATCGCCGCGACGAACGCCGCCTGCGCCGAAGGGCCCGTGCCGAGCGGGTTTTCGTTCGACGAAAGCTTGGCGGCGGGCTCGCCCGCGCCGCTCGGCGAGCGCCCCGGCGCATAGGGCGTGATCGCGTCGATCCACGGCTTGGGGGTCGGGACTGTCATACAATGACCGATAGAGCGATTCTTGTCGCGATCAAACGCTTCCGTTCGCTCTGAGGGTGTCGAAGGGCCGTCCTTCTCTATCAATCGCCCCAAAGCGAAGGATGGGGCTTCGAATGGCTCCGCCCGAACCAAGGCGGCATCCCGCGTTGACAATCGCCGCGCGCGCGCCCTAGCGCCGGATCATGGCCGATCCCGCCGCCTTTGTCTGCGATACGCGGACGCACACGCTTGCCGGGCCGCTCAAGCTCGATGGTCGGGCGTCGCTCGCGCCCGTCGATTTCGCCTATGAAAGCTATGGCCAGCTCAACGCTGACAAATCCAACGCCATCCTGATCTGCCACGCGCTGACGCTCGACCA
>CAYQVL010000004.1:0-20090 GCA_964420825.1 uncultured Sphingomonadaceae bacterium | reverse complement strand
GCGCGCGCGCCGCGCCGAAGCCCAGCTCAATCTGGCGCGCACCGTGGTCCGCGCACCTGCCGCCGGCACGATCAGTCAGGTCGATCGCCTGCAGGTCGGGCAGATGGCCGCCGCCGGCGTCCCGGTGGTCAGCCTCGTCGCCGACGACCGGGCGTGGATCGAAGCCAATTTCAAGGAAACCGATCTTGACCGAATAACGGTCGGCCAGCCCGCGCGGATCACCTTCGACGCTTATCCCGGTCTTGCGCTCGGGGGTCGGATCCAGAGCATCGGTGCCGGCACCGGCTCGGAATTCTCGATCCTGCCGGCGCAGAACGCCACCGGCAACTGGGTCAAGGTCACGCAGCGCGTGCCGGTACGGATCTCCATAGAGGGCACGCCTTCGCGCGCCATGATCGCCGGACTGAGCGCCAATGTTCGCATCGACGTCCGCGACGATGACGAGCGCTAGTTCGCGCAGAGCCGATGGCGAGCACTAGCGCCGCGAGCGCGAACCCAGCCCTCCCCGTTGCCGACGGCGATGCGCTGCTTCCGGTTCGCCACAAGGGCCTGCTTACCATAGCGATCATGATGGCGATGCTGATGCAGGTGCTCGACACGACGATCGCCAATGTCGCCTTGCCGCACATGCAGACGAGCCTCGGCGCGACGATCGACACGATCGCTTGGGTGCTGACCAGCTACATCGTCGCCAGCGCCGTCGCCATTCCGATCACCGGCTGGCTTGCAGACCGCGTCGGTTCACGCCACTTGTTTCTCATCGCGGTCGTCTTTTTCATCATTACATCGATGCTCTGCGGCATTGCCACGAGCCTTGAGGAGATGGTGGTATTCCGCGTCTTGCAAGGCATTTCAGCCGCGTTTATCGGCCCGCTCTCACAAACGGCGATGCTCGACATAAACCCGTCGCACAAGCAGGGACAGGCGATGGCGATCTGGAGCCTCGGCGCGGTTCTTGGGCCAATTCTCGGTCCGCTGATCGGCGGCTATCTGACCGAATATTACAATTGGCGCTGGGTGTTCTTTGTCAACGTGCCGCTTGGCGTCCTGACTTTCACTTTGCTTTTTTGGCTGCTGCCCACCCGCGAAACCGTCCGGCGCGGGTTCGACCTGTTCGGCTTTTCGATGCTGGCCCTAGGCATCGCAAGCCTGCAACTGATGCTCGACCGCGGACAAACGCTCGACTGGTTCGAGAGCTGGGAGATCTGGATTGGCCTCGGCTTCGTCATCGGGGGGTTTTGGGTTTTCACCGTCCACATGCTCAGCGGTTCGGGCGACCGGATTATCACGCCGTCGCTCTTCCGCGACCGCAATTTTTCGGCATCGATCGCCTTCGTTTTCGTGGTCGGCATTCTCGTTTTCGCGACCATGGTGCTGATCGCGCCGATGCTGCAAGGAATCATGGGCTATACCGTAATCGACGCCGGGGTTTTACTCGCACCGCGCGGGCTCGGCGTAATCCTTGCAATGGGGATGGCGGCGCGGCTGATGAGCCTCGTCGATGCGCGCATTTTGCTCGCGATGGGCTGGGCAATATCGGCCTGGTCGTGCCTGATGATGACGCAATGGTCGGCCGATATGGACTGGCGGCCGGTTGTTACCGTCGGTATTATCCAAGGCATCGGCATCGGCTTCATCTTCGTACCCTTGCAGGTAATCGCCTTCGCGACATTGCCGTCCCAACTGCTTCCCGAAGCGACCGCGATGATGAACCTGCTGCGCAATATCGGCGCTTCGGTGGGGATATCGATCACGGCGTCCAATGTCGCGCGTATCCAGCAGATCAGCCACGCCGATATCGCCGCGCACATTACCCCCTATACGCTAACCTCGCTCGGCCTCGACAGACTCGGACTCGACGACGATGTCGCGCTACGGTTACTTGATATGGAGATCAACCGGCAGGCGGTGATGATCGGTTATCTCGACGATTTCTGGCTGATCATGTGGCTCTGTATCGTCGCTACGCCGATGGCGCTGCTGCTCAAGAAGCTGCCCGCGAACGCGATGCGGCCCGCCGACGTGTAGCGGGAGTAGCAGGCACATTCGTTCGCTCGAACGGTATTGGGGGGCATCTGGGCCTATGCGGCCTTCTGCAAATGCCGGCGGCCGAGCAGTTCGGCGATCTGGACGGCGTTGAGCGCGGCACCCTTGCGAAGATTGTCCGACACGCACCACAGCACCAGGCCGTAGTCGACGGTCGGATCTTCGCGCACGCGGCTGATGAAGGTAGCGCCATCACCGACGCATTCGACCGGCGTGACATAGCCGCCGTCTTCGCGCTTATCGATGAGCATGATGCCGGGCGCTTCGCGCAGGATCTTGCGGGCGTCGTCGGCCGACAGCTCGTTCTCGAACTCGATCGTCACCGCCTCGCTATGGCCGACGAACACCGGAACGCGCACGCAGGTTGCGGTCAGCTTGATTTTGGGGTCGAGTATCTTCTTGGTCTCGACAATCATCTTCCACTCTTCCTTGGTCGAGCCGTCGTCGAGGAAATCGTCGATATGCGGGATGACGTTGAAGGCGATTTGCTTGGTGAATTTTTCCGGCGTCGCCGAATCGCCGACAAAGATGTCGCGCGACTGCTTGAACAGCTCGTCCATGCCTTCCTTGCCCGCCCCCGACACCGACTGATAGGTCGAGACGACGACGCGCTTGATCGTCGCGGCGTCGTGCAGCGGCTTGAGCGCGACGACGAGCTGCGCGGTCGAGCAATTGGGATTGGCGATGATGTTGCGCTTGGCGTAGCCGGCGATCGCCTCGGGGTTCACTTCGGGAACGATCAGCGGGACATCGGGGTCCATCCTGAAATATGAGCTGTTGTCGATGACGGTGCAGCCGGCCTTGGCGGCCTTGGGCGCATATTCCCTCGCGACGGCCGAACCGGCGGCGAACAACGCGATATCCCAACCGGCAAAATCGAAATGCTCAAGGCTCTGGCATTTGAGCATCTTGCCGCTCTCGCCATAATCGACGTCGATGCCGAGCGAGCGCGACGAAGCGACCGCCGCGACCTCGTCGGCGGGAAACTCTCGCTCGGCCATGACCGCGAGCATTTCGCGCCCGACATTTCCCGTCGCACCGACAACCGCCACCCGGTAGCCCATAATCTCGCTCCATTTAAACAGATCGCGCGCTGTAGCCGGTGTTGCGGCGCAGGCCAAGCGAGCGATACTATCCCGTCCCTCAGCAAAAGTTCAGCCTTGGCTTGCCATAGGGCGCTCATGGTTATGCAGCAGCACACGAAGAAATCGCGAATTCAGTCGGCTTTAGCGGTGGGCCTGGTCCACCTGCTGGCCGCGATGATGCTGTTCGCGGGACTCAATGTCGATGTTGTGCGCAGCACCAGCGCGACGCTCACGATGATCGACGTCCGCGAATTGCCGCCGCCGCCGCCGCCCGAAACCCAGGCAGCGCCCGACAGCGAAGACGAAGGCGGCGCAGCGCCGCCCGATTTGCAGGCGCAAGCGTCACCCGTGGTTGCGCCCGAGCCGGTAATCGAGCTGCCGCGCCAATCACCCGTTGTCGCCGCGCCTGTGCCCAATATCGGCGCCGAGAGCGCGCAAGGCGCAGCCCAAGTGGCGGGGCCGGGTACCGGAGCGGGCGGCGACGGCACGGGCACCGGCAGCGGCAATGGTGGCAACGGCCCCGGCGGCGGCGCGCCGGCAAGCCGCGCGCGCCGGATCGCCGGGGATATCCGCTCCGGCGATTATCCCCCCGCTGCGCGCCGTGCACGCATCGAGGGTACGGTCGGCGCCACCGTATATGTCGGATCCGATGGGCGCGTGTCACGCTGCGTCGTGAGCACCAGCAGCGGCAACGCCGAGCTCGACGCCATTACATGCCGACTGATCGAGGAACGCTTCCGCTACGACCCCGCACGCACCCTCGACGGCACCCCGGTGGCCGATGTCGCGGGCCGGACGCAGCGCTGGTGGCTTCGACGAGACTGAGCGCCGCCGGGCAACAGCCGGCGCCCCGGGGAGCAATTGTAAGACAATCACAAAGAGCGTATAATCACCCGAAGTTCATGCCTGAGCGGGGCGGCGCGGATGGCATTTGTTGCTCAAGGAGAGAGCCATGACGCACAACCCCGCCTATGTAGCACAGCCGGTCGAATCCAAAATCCCTATCCGCCGTATCACTGCGGCGGACCTGCGTGCGAGCCTTGCCGACGGTCTCGCCGATTTCCGCGAAAAGCGCGGCGACCTCCTGTTCGTGGGTTTGCTCTATCCGCTGATAGGCCTGGCGACGGCGGTCTATTTCAGTGGCGGACGCAATATCGCTCTGCTCTTTCCGCTGTTCGCCGGGCTGACTTTGCTCGGGCCGCTCGTCGCCAGCGGCTTTTACGAACTCGCCAAGCGTCGCGAACGCGGGCAGGATTCGAACTGGTGGCATTTCTTCGACGTGTTCAACAGCAAGGCGAGCATCTCGATCGCTGCGGTAGGCATCGGCATGATCGGCATTTTCTGCGCCTGGATCGCCAGCGCGGCGGTGATCTATACGGTGTTCTTTGGACCGGAGCCACCGGCATCGCTGACGGCATTCCTCAGCGATCTGTTCACCACGAGCGATGGCTGGGGGATGATCATATTGGGCAATATCGTCGGCGCGGTTTTTGCGGTGATCGTCCTCGCCGTCAGCGTCGTTTCCTTGCCATTGCTTGTTGATCGCAATGTCGGCGCGGCGGCGGCAGTGGGCGCGTCGCTGCGCGCGTTCATCAAGAATCCCGTCATTCTGCTACGCTGGGGCATAATGGTCGCCGCAATCCTGTTCGTCGCCGCAATTCCGCTGTTGATCGGGCTCGCTTTCGCACTCCCCGTGCTCGGCTATGCGACTTGGCATCTCTATACGCGGATAGTCGCGCGCGACGTGATCGAAGGATAGGCCGCGCACACAAAAAAGGCGGCCCGCAGGCCGCCCTTTTCTGTTTGATGATAGCACGTCTCAGCTCTCGGCAGTCTCGGCGGCCGGCGCTTCGGTCTTGATCGTGTTGCGTTCGCGGTCGTCGCGGCGTTCGACGATGCGGGCGCGCTTGCCGGTACGGCCGCGGAGGTAATAGAGCTTGGCACGGCGCACGATGCCGCGACGGACGACGGTAACGGTATCGACGTTCGGACTGTAGAGTGGGAAGACACGCTCGACGCCTTCGCCGAACGAAATCTTGCGCACGGTGAAGCTCGACCCCATGCCGCGATTGGTGCGCGCGATGCACACACCCTCGAAATTCTGAATACGCGTGCGATCGCCTTCGACGACCTTGACGCCAACGCGCAGCGTATCGCCAGCCCGGAAATCGGGCAGCGTCTTGTCCTTGGAAATGCCTTCGATGGCCTCGGCCTCGAGCGTTTCGATGAGATTCATCTCATTCTTCCTTGTCTGTCCGCTGCGCGCCAGAGGGCGACCGATCCGCAGCGCTCCTGTAGCGCTCCCAAAGATCAGGCCGCCTTAGCCGTGTCATCGTCTCGGCCTGCGCCTTGCGCCACGCCGCGATCTTCGCATGATCCCCCGATCGCAACACCTCAGGGATCGTGTGCCCCTCCCAAAGATTAGGACGGGTATAATGCGGATATTCGAGCAAGCCGCTTTCGAAGCTTTCCTCATCCGCACTTGAAGCCGCGCCCATTACCCCGGGAAGCAGCCTTATGCAAGCGTCGAGCAGCGCGAGCGCGCCAATCTCCCCCCCGGACAGGACATAATCGCCGATCGATACACGCTCGACGGGACGCGCATCGAAAATCCGCTCGTCGAAACCTTCAAACCGGCCGCAGAGAATCGACACGCCGGACCCTTCGGACAACGCACGGACGCGCGCCTGGTCAAGCGGCGTCCCGCTCGGCGTCATGGCCAGCACCGGGGCGTCTGGCTGACGGGACAAGGCCTCGTCGAGCGCGGCGGCGAGGATATCGGGCTTCATAACCATGCCGGAACCGCCGCCCGCAGGCGTATCGTCTACGGTATGGTGACGATCGGTGGCGAAATCGCGGATCTGCAGCGTTTCGAGCGACCAGAGCCCCTCGTCGCGCGCGCGACCGGCGATCGAATGGCCGAGCGGACCCGGGAACATCTCTGGATAGAGCGTGAGGATAGTGGCGGCGAAGGTCACTCGACAAAGTCCGGGTCGACGACGATCCGTTCGGAGCCGATATCGACGGCTTTCATCGGAACCATGAATTTTCGGCCGTCGGCCTTGGCGATCTCGAAGACGTCACCGGCGCCGAAATTCTCGACCGCGACGACCTCTCCCACCAGCGCACCATCTTCGGCGACGCAGCGCAAACCGATGAGATCGGCATGATAATATTCGCCTTCCGCCAACGGCGGAAGCGAGGAACGCGGCACCGTGAGCGTAGTGCCGCGCAAGCCTTCCGCGGCGGTGCGGCCGGTGATTTCGGCAAAGCGTGCGACGGGATATTTTGAGCCTGCGCGGATCGCCGACAGCGTCAGTGTCCGGCCATCGGCCTCGAAGCTCTTGTAGCGCTTGAGGCTCTCGACGCCTTGCGCGAACAGCTTGAGGCGCACCTCGCCGCCAATGCCGTGCGCCCCGGCAATGGCGGCGAGGATGACGCGTTTGTCGTCCAAGACTAGCCCTTGGCCTCTTCGGTCTCAACCGCGTCGGCAGGAGCGATTTCGGCCTTGGTTTCGGCAGGCTTTTTTTCAGCCTTGGCGTCGTCTCCAGTTGCCTCTGCCGCAGTCGGTTCGTCAGCCTTGGCGTCTTCAGCGGGAACTTCTTCCGCCGTGGCTTCCTCGGCGGGCTTTTCTTCAGCCTCGGGTTCTTCGGCAGGCGCTTCGGCGGCCGCCTCGTCAGCTTTGACGTCTTCAGCGGGAGCGTCTTCCGCGGCGGCTTCCTCAGCCTTTGGCACTTCGGCAGGTGCGGCGGCGGCGTCCTTGGCTGCCTGCTCCTTTTCGGCTTTTTCTTCAGCGCGTTCCTTAGCCTTGGAGCCCGGCTCGGCCTTGTTCGGGTTGTTGCGCGCCTTGCGCTCGATGACGCCGGCGGCGTCGAGGAAACGCATTACGCGGTCCGAAGGCTGCGCGCCGACCGAGAGCCAGTGCTTGGCGCGATCGGTGTCGAGCTTGACGCGATCGGGATCGTCCTTGGCGAGCAGCGGATTGTAACTGCCGATCCGTTCGATGAACTTGCCGTCGCGCGCCTTACGCGAATCGGTGACGACGATCTTGTAATAGGGCCGCTTTTTCGCGCCACCGCGCGACAACCGGATTGCTACTGCCATTTCAATATTCCTTCTTTCTAAAGATTCAAAAAATCTAGCGTCTAAATAATTTGTCGAGACCCGGGGGAATGCCCTGGCCGGGTATCCCGGGGAGGCCGGGCATGCCACCCGGCGGCATCGCACCGCCATCGCCGGGGCCGCCTTCGGGAATCGCCCCTCCACCGAACATCTTCATCAGCCCCCTGATGCCGCCCATCTTCCTGATACGCTTCATCGCCGTAGCCATTTCCTGATGCATCTTGAGAAGCTTGTTGACCTCCTGCACGGTCGTTCCCGAGCCCATCGCGACGCGGCGCTTGCGCTTGGCGTTGAGCAGGCCGGGCTTGGTGCGCTCGACCTTGGTCATCGAGCCGATGATCGCATCCATATGGACGAGCACCTTATCGTCCATGTTGCTCGCCGCCATCGCGGCCTGCGCCTTCTTCATTCCCGGCAGCATGCCAGCGAGCGCGCCAAGGCCGCCCATCCGTTGCATCTGCGAGAGCTGGGTGCGCAAATCGTTCAGGTCGAACTGACCCTTGGCCATCTTCTTGGCGAAGGCTTCGGCTTCGTCCTTCTCGACCGTCTCGGCGGCGCGCTCGACGAGACCGACGACGTCGCCCATGCCGAGGATGCGCCCGGCGACGCGTTCGGGATGGAATTCCTCGAGCGCGTCGATCTTCTCGCCGGTGCCGATGAGCTTGATCGGCGTACCGGTTACCGCGCGCATCGATAGCGCCGCGCCGCCGCGCGCGTCGCCATCCATCCGCGTCAGCACGGTACCGGTCAGCGGTATCTGTTCGCTGAAATTCTGGGCGACGTTGACGGCATCCTGCCCGGTCAGGGCATCGACGACGAGAAGGATTTCCTCCGGCGTCGCGATGTCGGCCACCGCCTTCATCTCCTCCATCAACTGCTGATCGACGTGGAGCCGGCCGGCGGTGTCGAGCATCAGTACGTCATAGCCTTGGAGCTTGGCGGCTTGCAGCGCGCGCCTGGCGATCTCGACGGGCTGTTGGCCGGCGACGATCGGCAGCGTGGCGACGCCGGTTTGTTCGCCGAGGATCGCCAACTGCTCCTGCGCCGCCGGGCGATTGACGTCGAGCGACGCCATCAGCACCTTCTTGCGATTTTTTTCGGTCAGCCTCTTGGCGATTTTGGCGGTCGTCGTCGTTTTGCCCGAGCCCTGCAGCCCGACCATCATCACGACATTGGGCGCGGTCCCATCGACATTGAGCGCCGAAGCTTCGGCGCCGAGCATCGCCACCAGCGCATCGTTGACGATTTTGACGACCTGCTGGCCCGGCGTGACCGATTTCAGAACCTGCCGGCCGATCGCCTGTTCGGTGACGCCATCGACGAATTCGCGCGCGACAGGCAATGCGACATCGGCTTCGAGCAGCGCTATCCGCACCTCGCGCATCGCTGCGCGCACCTCGCTCTCGTTGAGCGCGCCGCGTCCGCGCAGGCGGTCGAAAACGCCGCCAAGCCGATCGCTGAGAGTGTCGAACATCGCCTTTTCCTTCCTGTTCCGCACGACATGCAAAAAACGCCGGCGGGCGAAACTCGCCGGCCAGCGGACCCCTATGGGGCGCTATTTTTCGCGTCCTTTTGCAGAACGAACCGGTGCCGGATAGGCGATTCACGGTGTGTAGACAAGCCCGCGAATTGATTGGGCGGATTAACGCTGTTTTCACTCTGTTTTGGCACAAGAGTCGCGCACAGGGGAAGTATAGCCATGGTCGATCACCACGAAACACAGGCGAGCAGCGACTTGAACCCGTTTGCGAACACCCAAGGCGGCAACCAATCCAACAACCTGGTGGCGATGGGTATTGCGCTGACCGCCATCGCGATGTTCGCGACGATCGGCGGCGAAGTCATCGCCAATATGGCAAATGGCAGCGCATCGCCGCGCGACCCGCTGCTCGCCGTTGCATTGATCCTCAACATCGCGCTGATTCTTATCGGCTGGCGCCATCACAACGAGATCAGCCGCCAGATTGCCGATCATTCGGCCGCCGCGCAGCAGGCGCGAGCGCTCGCTTCGCGCGACCCGCTTACCGGCTTCCTCAATCGCCGTGCGCTGAGCCGCGAAGGCGGCAACTTGCTCGACACGGCGCGGCGACGCGGCAAGGCCGTGGCAATGTTCGTCCTCGATCTCGACAGCTTCAAGCATATCAACGATCTCAACGGTCACCATATCGGCGATCTGTTGCTCAAGAGCGTTACCAAGCGGATCACCGAGATACTGCCTCGCGGCGCGATCGCGGCCCGGCTCGGCGGTGACGAATTCGCCATCGGATTCGAGTTCGAACCGTCAGATCCATCGGCGGTCGATACGATCGCCGACGATCTGATCGCCCGCGTCGCCGAACCCTTCGGGCTCGACGGCCAGACCGTCCAGACCAGCGCCTCGCTCGGCATGGCGCGGTCGGACAGCGATTGCAGCTCCATCGACACGCTTATGCGGCGGGCCGACATTGCGATGTATGCCGCCAAGAAAAAGGGCCGTAATTGCGCGGTGTGGTTCGACGGCAGCATGGAGCGCATCCTCGAAGCGCGCAATCGCATCGAAGAGGGAATGCGCGCGGGCATTCCGGCCGGCGAGTTCGTTCCCTATTATGAACAGCAGATCGACCTTGCGACGGGCCGGCTCAACGGCTTCGAGGTGCTCGCACGCTGGGAACACCCAACACGCGGCACGGTGATGCCCGAGGAATTCATCCATGTCGCCGAAGAAAGCGGACTGATCAGCGAGCTATCCGAATGCGTCATGCGCCAAGCATTCATCGAAGCGCGCGACTGGGACAATGATCTGTCGCTTTCGATCAATATCTCGCCCGCGCAGCTCAAGGATCCCTGGCTGGCCCAAAAGATCATGAAGCTGCTCACCGAGACCAATTTCCCGCCCAGCCGGCTCGAAATCGAGATCACCGAAACGGCGCTGTTCGAGAATCTGGGTATCGCCCAGTCGATCGTTACGAGCCTCAAAAACCAGGGCATCCGCATCGCACTCGACGATTTCGGGACCGGCTATTCGAGCCTCGCCCATCTGCGCGCGCTCCCCTTCGACCGCATCAAGATCGACCGGACCTTCGTCGAAACGATGAACGAGGACAGCGAAAGCGCCGCAATCGTCGACGCCATCACACGTCTCAGTTCGAGTCTCGGCCTGCCGGTAACCGCCGAAGGCATCGCCACCGTCGAGATTGAGACCAGCCTCAAACTGCTCGGCGCGATGAATGGCCAAGGCTGGCATTTCGGCAAGCCGATGCCAATCAGCCATACTCGCCAGCTGCTTGCCGACAAGGATATGCTGGTCGGCACCTCTCCCGAGGTTCGCGCCGAAGAGGCGCTCAAGACGCTCCAGCAGCTTCGCCGGGCGAGTTAGCGGACATCCAACTGCCCGCGCAGGTGGACAGGCGAGCTCCCCCCACCTAAATCGCGCGCCATGCTTCTGCGCTTTTCCAAGATGCACGGTCTCGGCAACGATTTTGTCGTGATCGATGCACGCGGCACACCTGTCGCTATGACGACAGCGCTCGTGCGCGCGCTCGCTGACCGGTGGACGGGGATCGGTTGCGACCAATTGATCCTCATCGAACCCTCGGTAAGCGCCGACGCGAAGATGCGGATATTCAACCAGGATGGCGGCGAGGTCGAAGCCTGCGGCAATGCCGCGCGCTGCGTCGCTCAGCTCATCGGCGCGCAGGCGTCGATCGAAACCGCTGGCGGAAACATCAGCGGCACGAGCGATGCCGCCGGAGCGACGCTCAACATGGGCGAGCCGCGGTTCGACTGGGACACGATCCCGCTCGCCTACGCAATGGATACCATCGCGATGCCCGTCGGCTGGGAAGCGCTGAAAAACCCCGCCGCGGTCAATATCGGCAATCCGCATGTCGTTTTCTTCGTTGACGACGCCAGGGCGATCGATCTCGAACGGCTCGGCCCGATCATCGAAAACGATCCGCTGTTTCCCGAACGCGTCAACGTCAACGTCGCGAGCGTCACCGGGCCCAATGCGCTCACCCTGCGCGTATGGGAGCGCGGCGCCGGCCTGACGCGCGCCTGCGGCACCGGCGCCTGCGCGACCGGCGTCACCGCGATCCGCCGCAGGCTCGTTGCGAATCCGGTCACCGTGAGCCTTCCCGGCGGCGATCTCCGTATCGCCTGGACGCCAGGCGGCACGATCGAGATGACCGGACCCGCCGCGCATGTCTTTTCCGGCGAAATCGACATCGAGGCCTTCGCGTGAGCGGGCCCGAAATGATTACGCTCGGCTGCCGGCTCAATTTCGCCGAGAGCGAGGCGATGCGCACGCTCGCCGCCGGGCGCGACGATCTCGTCATCATCAACAGCTGCGCGGTGACCGCCGAAGCCGTACGCAAGACGAGCCAGCAGATCCGCAAGGCGCGCCGTCTCCGCCCCGATGCCGAGATCGTCGTCACCGGCTGCGCGGCGCAGATCGAACCCGAGCGCTTCGCCGCGATGCCGGAGGTCGCGCGCGTGCTCGGCAATCGGGAAAAGGTGCTGGCGGAGAATTTCGCCCGCCACACATCCGTGAGCCCTGAGCCTGTCGAAGGGCGTTTCGCGGATCGAGAGACGGGCTTCGACAAGCTCAGCCCTAGCGGAAACTTCTCGCCGGAAAAGGTTCGCGTTTCGGATATCATGGCGGTGCGCGACACCGCACCGCATCTCGTGTCGGGGTTCGCCGAACGTGCGCGCGCCTTTGTCGAGGTGCAAAATGGCTGCGACCATCGCTGCACCTTCTGCGTGATCCCGTATGGCCGAGGCAACAGCCGTTCGGTACCCGCGGGGCTCGTCGTCGAACGGATCAGCTCCCTGGTCGACGAAGGTTTCGAGGAGATTGTGCTGACGGGCGTCGACGTCACCAGCTATGGCCCCGACCTGCCCGGGAGCCCCAGCCTCGGCCTGCTCGTCGAACGCATCCTCAAGGGCGTGCCCGCTCTGCCCCGCCTGCGGCTCTCTTCGATCGATTCGGTCGAAATCGACGAGCGGTTGTTCGAAATCATCACCGGCGAGCCGCGCTTCATGCCGCACCTCCACCTCTCGCTTCAGGCCGGCGACGACATGATCCTCAAACGTATGAAACGCCGCCATAGCCGCGCGCAAGCGGTCGAAACGGTCGCCCGGATCAAGGCGCAGCGCGATGTCGCGATCGGTGCCGACATCATCGCGGGCTTTCCGACCGAAAGCGACGAAATGGCGACCAATACGCTTGCGCTGATCGACGATTGCGACATCGTATACGGCCATATATTCCCCTATTCGGCACGCAGCGGCACGCCTGCGGCGAAAATGCCGCAGGTGCCGATGGCGACGAGAAAGGCGCGCGCCGGTGCGTTGCGCGAGGCGGTTGCGCGCCGCAAGGCAGCTTGGCAAGCAACGATGATCGGGACGCAGCAGCATGTGCTCGTCGAGCGCGAAACGGGGCTTGGTCATGCCGAGAACTTCGCCGAAATCCGGGTCGATCGCGCAGCCGGTTCAGCCGCCGACAGCGTTGTCGGGAAAATTGCGGCAACGCGGGTCACGGGATTTGACGGCGCCACGCTGATCGGAGAAACGGCGTGACCGAGGCTACAGGCTGGAGCGATCGTCTACGCTCGGGATTCAAGCGGACATCGGACCGGCTCGGCGGCAATCTCGCCGGGCTCGTCATCAAGGAAAAACTCGACGAAGAAACGCTCGACGAGATCGAAGAGGCGCTGATCGCTACCGATCTCGGCCCCGCGGTGTCGGCACGGATCCGCGACCGTCTCGCCGCGGGCCGCTTCGATCGCCATCTTTCCGAACTCGATATCCGCGAGATCGTCGCCGACGAACTCGAAAACATTCTCGCTCCAGTCGCCGTCCCGCTAATGATCGACGCCTTTCCCCGCCCGCAGGTGATACTCGTCATCGGCGTCAACGGCTCGGGCAAGACGACGACAATCGCCAAGATCGGCCATCTCCTGCTCGAGCAGGATTATGAGGTTATGCTCGTCGCCGGCGATACCTTTCGCGCGGCGGCGATAGGGCAGCTCAAGGTGTGGGCCGAACGGCTCGGCGTGCCGATCATCTCGGGCGACGAGGGCGGCGATGCGGCGAGCCTCGTCTTCGAGGGCGTCAAGCAGGGCACCGCGCGCGGTATCGACGCGCTGATCGTCGATACCGCCGGGCGTCTCCAGAACAAGTCGCACCTGATGGACGAGCTCTCGAAAATCCGCCGGGTGCTCGGGCGACTCAACGAAGCCGCGCCGCACAACGTCATTCTCGTCCTCGACGCGACCACCGGACAGAACGCGCTGACCCAGATCGAAGTGTTTCAAAAAGTCGCCAACGTCACCGGCCTCGTGATGACGAAATTGGACGGTACGGCGCGCGGCGGCGTTCTGGTTGCAGCGGCCGAAAAATTCGGGCTTCCCATCCATGCCATCGGCGTCGGCGAAACGCTCGGCGATCTCAGGCCATTCGACCCCAAAGCCGTAGCCCGCGCGATCAGCGGCGCCGATGAATTCGACAAGGTATGATTATGGAAGAAACGAAAGCACCTCCACCAAAACCTAAGGCAGGATGGATGTCTTTCCTGCTCGATTTCGGGCCGCTGGTGGCGTTCTTCGTGGCGTATAAATTCGGCCAGTCGGACAGCGACGCCTTTCGGGGCATCGTTTTCGGCACCGTCACCTTCATGATCGCCATGATCGCCGCGGTGGTCATTTCGATGATCGTGCTCAAGCGGGTAACGCCGATGCAGTGGATTTCTGCGGTGCTGATACTCGGTTTCGGCGGACTGACCGTCTATCTTCACGATCCGGTGTTCATCCAGATCAAGCCAACGATCATCTATGTCGGCTTCGCCGCATTGCTGCTGGTCGGCTGGCTGCGTGGTAAGGCCCTGCTCAGATACGCGTTCGCCGCCGCTTTCCAGGGCCTCACCGAAGAAGGCTGGCTCAAGCTCTCGCGCAACTGGGGGCTATTTTTCGTCTTCATGGCGATTACCAACGAAGCGCTCCGTTCGACATTGTCGTTCGAAATGTGGTTGACGGTCAAAACCTGGGGGCTAACCATCCTCTCGCTGATCTTCGGATTCGCCAATATCCCGATGCTGCTCAAGCACGGGCTTGCTACCGGCGAGGCGACCGACGCCGCCGCGCCGCCGGCCGGAACCGAATAATCCGGATTGCAGCAACCCTCCGGGCAGGTTGAGCCTCAGCTCTCCTGATCGGCGCGGCTGACGCCTCCGCCGTCGAGGTTTTTGGCGACGAATTCCCAGTTGATCGCACGACTGAGCAAGGCATCGACATAATCGGCCCGCGCGTTCTGAAAATCGAGATAATAGGCGTGTTCCCAGACATCGAGCGTCAGCAGCGGCTGCATCCCGTCATGCGCGACCGGCGTGTCGGCGTCATGGAGCGAGGTGATCTCGAGATCGTCGCCATTGCGGATAAGCCAAGCCCATCCGCTCGCGAAATGGCTCGTGGCCTCGTTCTTGAACGCTTCGAGCATATCGTCTGTCGACCCGAAGCTTTCTTCGATCAACGCGGCCAGCTTACCCGAGGGATTCTGCTTGCTGGGGCTTAGGCACTGCCAGTAAAAACTGTGGTTCCATACCTGTGCCGAATTGTTGAACAGGCCCTGATCGCCCTGTTCCTTGGCGGCCTTGATGACCTCCGACAATTTGGCGCCGGCGAGATCGCCACCTTCGATTGCGGCGTTGGTCTTGTCGACATAGGCGCGATGATGCTTGCCGTGATGAAAGTCGAACGTCTTCGACGATATCGTGTCGCCGAAAGCGTCCTTGGGAAAAGGGAGGTCGGGTAGTTCGAAAGCCATTGAGATTCTCCTGTTGTCGGCACGTTCATGACGCGAACACACCGCACCTTCAAGAGCATCCTCAAAAAGCTGGAAATTTGCGACGGGAAACTGCCTCTCGCGGTGGCAGTGTGACCGCGAGCGCATCAGGCGAATGGCGACTGTCCCCCGTCAAGGGGCCCAACGGGGGACAGAAGCCGGGCCGGCAGGCTAGCGCGCAGGCTCGACGATAAATCGCGCGAGATCGCGGGCCGGCACGTCCCAGCTTGGCTCAGCGACGGTGGCGCGCTGGATGTCGTGATAGGCGGCAGTCAGATCGCCATCGAGTTCATGGGCAAGGCCACGACCGTAAAAGGCCAGCGCGGGTTTGCGCGTGCCCATATCGAGCGCCATCGTGAACAGCGGCACCGCCTGAGTGCCCGATTCGTCACGCCGAAGCAAAGTAATCGCCTTGTTCAGATAGGCCTCCGGCTCATTGGGATCGTTGGCTATGGCGCGATCGAAGCTCGTCAAAGCAAGATCATATTGATCGCGGTAGAAATAGAGAATGCCAAGATTGACCAGCGTCGCGGTGTGGTCGCGCGTGGTAAGCGGATCTTCACGGAGCGCCCTTTGGCAATTGGCAATGCTATCGTTCGTGGCGCGCTCATGCTCGGCCGCCTGGTAGCAGGATTGGGCCCGGCTCGAGCCGAGGACCATGACGGCCGCCGAAGCCTGGCTGGCGGCAAGTGTGAATATTCCTGCCAGCAAAGCCATTTTTAGTGAAATTTTCATTCGACCTCTCCTGTTTACGCTTTGCGATAATACCACATCACGCCCCGAATCACCCCATCCGGCCGACCGATGACCCCTTTTTTTCCACCAATGGCCCCGATGGGACGACGAGCGACAACAGTCGGAGGAAGCCAAGCGAAAAATCGGGCCGACGGCGTCAGTTTACGACCACGAAGCGGGCGAGATCGCGCGCCGGCACGTCCCAGTCGGGTGCGAGTTGGACGGCGCGGCGGAGGTCGGCATAGGCTTCGGGAATATCGCCGTTGAGTTCATTGGCGACACCGCGGACATAATAGGCGATGGCGGGCTCCCGGGTTCCGCGCTCAATGGCCATGGAGAACAGGGGCGCGGCCTGCTCGCCTGAGCCGTCGCGGCGCAATAGCGCCAAACCCTTGTTGAGATAGGCGTCGGGTTCGGCGGCATCGAGCGCTATCGCGCGATCATAATCGGCGATCGCTTCGGCAAAAGCGCCATGCTGCACATGGAGAATGCCGCGGTTGACATATGTCGCCACGCGATCACGCAAACCGAGGCCGCGATCGGCAAGTGCGTCATCGCATATCCCGAGATTGGCGGCGCTATACTGTTCTCTGAGCGCGGCCTCGTAGCAGGAACGCGCGGCGGTATTGCCAAAGACGCTGACGGCGGCGGGCGCCGCCGTTCCGGCACAACATATCACCAAGGCAACAGGATAAGCCAAGCGCATCGTCGAAGCTCCCTTGCGGCGTTAGCTATAGCTCATTTCGAGCCGCGCGGCGAGTCAGCCGATCAGCGCATGCCGTTTGAGCGCGTGGCGCAGCTGGTCGTAGCTCAGGCCCAGCGATTTCGCCGTCCGCCGCTGGTTGAAGCGAGCGGATTCGAGTGCAGCTTCAAGCAACTGCTTTTCATAGGATTCGACCGCCGTTTTGAAGTCGCCGACGGGGGCCTGCGGTGAAGCCGTCGGCGCGGGCGTCGCCGAGGAAGCTTCGGCGGATACCGTCGCGCTTCCCTTTGCTTCGTCCGGCCGCTGTATGACCTGCCAAGGCGACTCGAACGGATCGAGCTGGATTGCATTCACCGGGCGAGCGGGCTCGTCCCAGCGATACACTGCGCGTTCGGTGACATTACGCAATTCACGGACATTACCCGGCCAATCATAGGAAGAGAGCACGTCGGCCGCTTTCTCGCCAAAGCCCGGCCAGCGCGGCCAATCGAGCTCGACGGCCATGCGCCGACCGAAATAATCGGCGAGGATTATGACGTCGTCTTCGCGCGCGCGCAGCGGCGGCAACGTCACGACTTCGAACGACAAACGGTCGAGCAAGTCGGCGCGAAACTCGTTGCGTTCGACGAGGCCGGGCAGGTTTTCATTCGTCGCAGCGACAATCCGGACATCGACGCGCCTCGGCGTGTTGGAGCCGATACGCGCGACTTCGCCATATTCGACCGCGCGCAGCAACCGCTCCTGCGCCGCCGCCGAAAGCGTCGCCAGTTCGTCGAGAAAGAGCGTGCCGCCGTCGGCCTCTTCGAATGCGCCTGCGCGCGCGCGGGTGGCGCCGGTGAAGGCGCCCGCTTCATGGCCGAACAGTTCGGCTTCGATCAGCGTTTCGGGAAGCGCCGCGCAATTGAGCGTGATCATCGGCTTGTCCCAGCGTAAACCCAGCCGATGCAGGCGTTCGGCGATCAACTCCTTGCCCGTGCCGCGCTCGCCGATGATGAGCACCGAGCGATTGAGGGGGGCGGCGCGGCTTGCCTGCTCGACGGCATCGAGAAATGCCCCCGATTCTCCAATGAATTGATTTTCGCGCTCCATGCCCATGCCTTAGTGTAATTTCCTAATTTTTGGCAATAGCCGCCGGACGAAAAAATCGTTCATCGGGCGTAAATATTTGAAATTCAGCCATAAGGCAAAACTGGCACGGCATCTGCGTAGTTTAGGACGTCACCGGGCGGAAGGTTCGGGGCACGAGTTCAACGCCAAGGTTCAGGAGACCAGACATGACAAGCAACTTCAACCTACAGACCGTCGTCGCCGCCGCTGCTGCCTTGGTCATCAGCACCGCCTTCATCGTCGGCACCGTCGGCCCGGTCCAGGCCGGAGCGCCGATCACCCAAAGCGATGTGTTCGCCGAAAGCGGCGCCACGCCATTCAACTCCGTCCACCGCGCCTAGGACGGACCAACGGCCGGGGAGGCGGCGGCCCCTCCCCCTCCCCGGCCCCATAGTTTTCGAGGGATTAGAGGAGTACGCATTATGGGAATATTCTCCCGCACGCGCGACATTGTCGCCGCCAATGTCACCGATTTGCTCGACAGGGCGGAAGACCCGGCGAAGATGATTCGCATGATCATTCTCGAAATGGAGGAAACGCTGGTCGAGGTCCGCGCTTCGGCCGCGCGCGCGATCGCCGACCAGAAGGAAATGCGGCGCTCGATTTCGAAGCTCGAAAAACTCCAGGAGAACTGGAAGGACAAGGCCGCGCTCGCGCTGTCCAAGGATCGCGAAGATCTCGCCAAACAGGCGCTGATCGAAAAGCAAAAGGCCACCGACATGGCCGACCGGCTCAAATCCGAAATCGAGGTGATCGACGATGGGCTCAAGGCCTATGAGCAGGACATCTCCAAACTCCAGGGTAAGCTCCGCGAAGCCCGTACGCGCCAGAACAGCATCAGCGCGCGCCTCGACAGCGCCGAAACAAGCTACCGGCTGCGCGAACTCAACAATGGCGGACGCGTCGAAGACGCCTTTACGCGGTTTGAAACGCTCGAACGCCGCGTCGACGAGGCCGAAGGACGCGCCGAGGCCGCCGGCATGGGCGGACGCCCCAAATCGCTCGAAGAGGAAATTGGCGATCTCGAGACGAACGACCGCGTCGATGCCGAGCTTGCCGCGATGAAGAAATCGCAGGGCGCGAAGCCCTCAACCGCTGCAAAGGAGGCGTAAATGGAAGACGTCCTTGTTCCCATCGGCATCGTCGGGATGCTGTTCATCGGGCTTCCCTGGCTCATCCTGCATTATTCGACCCAATGGAAACGCGCCGGCTCGATGAGCCGCGAAGACGAAGATTTGCTCGACGAACTGCACGACGCCGCCAAACGGCTCGACGACCGCATGCATTCGATCGAACGGATCATCGCCGCCGACAATCCCGACTGGCGCCGCGAGGCCGCCATCCATGAAGACAGCACCGTCGAGGGCCCGGCCGGCAATATCCGTCGCCTCTAGAAGCCCCGAGAAAGGACAAGAAGATGACCGACAGCCGCACCAAATTCTACCTCGACAAGCAAAATCGCAAGTTCCTGGGCGTATGCTCCGGCATTGCAGACTATACCGGGATCGAGGTCATATGGGTTCGCGTCGCCGCGGTAATTACCACGCTCTTTGCCTTTCCGCCGCTGATCGTCGTCTATCTCGTCGTCGCCTGGCTGGCGACGGCCAAGCCGCTCGGCCTCTACGACGATGACGAGGAAAAACGCTTCTGGCAGGGAACACGCGCCAATCCGCGCCGGTCGGTCAACGAGATCCGTTCGCGGTTCCGCGATGTCGACCGCCGGCTCGGCGATATCGAAACCATGGTGACGAGCCGCAATTCGCGCCTCGCGCGCGAAATCGAAGACCTTCGCTAGGCCGAACAATGCGCTTCAAGGAGACAGAATATGAGTTGGGGAGGACCAGGGTTCGTACTGGCGATAATCGCGATGAGCTTTCTTGCCTGGATTATCACCACCGCGATCCGCGCCAAACACGGCTATCCGCTCGAAAATGAATGGGGCGGCAAGACCGAACGCCGCGATCCCGACGCCGATCGCAAAATCGAACTGCTGTCGGGAGAAAATGGCGACCTCAAGGACAAGATCGTCCGGCTCGAAGACCGTATCTCGGTGCTCGAGCGGATCGCCACCGACAAGGGCTCAAGGCTGGCCGACGAAATCGACAGTCTGCGCAATTAACAACGGGGAACAGGATTATGGAAGTTATCAGCGAATTTAGCCCGGTCATCGTGCTCGCCATCGTCGCCGGTATCGGCGGATGGGTGCTCACGACCTGGATGCGGATCAAAAACGGTTATCCGCTCGACGGGGCCTGGGGCCAGGCGGTCTATCCCAAGACCGATCAGGAAGCGGCCGAACGCATCAAGCTGATCGGCCAGGAAAACGCCCAGCTTCGCGCCGAACTCGGTTCGGTCAAGGATCGCCTCGCGACAATCGAGCGCATCGTCACCGATGGCGGCTATATGCTCGACCGTGAAATCGAAAACCTGCGCGGGCAAGCCAATTAGGGGAACGGAATATGGCAATGCTCGCC
>CAYQVL010000003.1:0-21099 GCA_964420825.1 uncultured Sphingomonadaceae bacterium | reverse complement strand
TCGCTCGCGGTCAGCCTCAATGCTGGGAGCATCGCCGGCTTCTTGTCGGTCGCGCCTGAAGACGAGGCGCAATTGCCGCTCGCTATTGCGCTGTTCGCTTGGGCGCTGCCCTTCTGGACGTTTGTCGAGGTGGCAACCTCCGCAGCGCGCGCCCGCCGGGCATTCGGTCCTGAAATCCGGCTTCGCGTGTTTTGGGAACAGCTGGCGCGACTGGGTTTTGCAATCGGACTGTTCGCTATCGGAATGACGAGTCTCGGACTCCTCGTGGCGCATTTTGCAGCGCTGGTCCTGGTCACCGGCCTGTCGATCCGTCTGATAGGTCAATATTATGATCTGCAGCTGCTGATCCGCGCGCCAATACCGGCGAGACTATGCCGCAATGTGCTTGGATCGGGGCTCGCGCTACTGCCGAGCGCAGTAGCGCGGCGCACGCTCAACGATCTTCCGCCGATCCTGCTCAACCTGCTGCTTCCCGGTGTGCGCGGCGCGACCGCGGCCGGGCTTTTCGGCATAGCCCGCAAGGTCGCATCGATCCCGCTCATTATCCGACAGGCATTTCTGTATGTGCTCGCGCCGCTGAGTTCGGCGCAGGCGGCCTATGATCGTGCCGATATTGCACCGCTCTATGCTTTTTCGACACGGATCTCGGCCGCTTTGGTGATCCCGATCGGCGGAATTTTGATACTGCTCGGATCTGATTTGCTGAGCCTGTTTGCGCCAGGCGCCGAGGCCGCTTTGCCGGTGCTCATCATTTTGGTAATCGGGCGCGTGGGAGAGGCCGTCGTCGGGCCCGCCACGCCAATCGTCGAAATGACTGGCCATCGGGTGCTGCCGCTGGTCAACAGCCTGATAGGGATTCTCGCCTGGCTGACAATCGCGTGGTGGCTGGTGCCGCAAAGCGGGGCAACTGGGATGGCGATAGCGGTCAGCATCGGAACAGTTCTGATCGCCTGGGTTGCCGTCATTGAACTATGGTGGAGCGACCACCTCCAACCTTTCGATTTGCCGTTCATGCGCGGCGCGCTCGCCGGTGCCGCCGGCTTTGGACTACTCACTCTGATCGACGTTATGCTTGTACCGCTCGGCGCGCCCGTCCGCGCGATCGGATTGCTGCTGCTGTTCGTGCCGCTATGCTGGCTTACACTGCGGTTCGGGCTGGATCCTGACGATCGCTCGGCGCTCGGCAAGGCGGCTATCGCGGTTCGGCTCGTCAAATCCCCCGCCCTGCCCGCCTAGAACTCCAAACTCACGACGTATTTCGTCGCAAATCTGCCTCATTGCCTGTTCATATTGCGAGCATTAGACGAGTGTGAAACGCTGTGGATTTGTACCTTTGTTCCATGAATTAAGGAAGTTAACCGTGAGAGCCGCTGCATCTGCGCGCCCGGGAATTTGGAAGCGGTCGCATTATCTCGACAAGATGACCCTCAAAGAACTGGTGGTCGCCTATTTTCAATACCCAGCGATAGTTGCCTATCTGGCGCTCGCGCTCGGTGCATTCGCGATTTTTGCGTGGCAGCCTGCACCATTGATGCCAACGCTTGCCAGCGTAGTTGTGGCGATCGCCTTCTATCCGCTCGCCTGGTACGCAATCCATCGCTGGGTTCTGCACGGCCGCTGGATGTTCAAGTTGAAGTCGTTTGCGTCGACTTGGAAGCGCATCCACTACGATCACCATCAAGATCCAAACCACCTCGAGGTGTTGTTCGGCGCTCTTTATACGACGCTACCGACCGTTGTCGTGATGCTGACCCCGATCGGCTATCTGATCGGCGGCGTCGGCGGCGCGGCGATAGCTGTGGGTACCGGGATGCTGACCACCGCGTTCTACGAATTTTGTCATTGCGTGCAGCATCTCAAATATAAGCCGCGCAATGCTTGGCTCGCCGATCTCAAGGCGCGCCATATGGCGCATCATTTCCACGATGAGAGCGGCAATTTCGGGATAACTAATTTCTTCTGGGACAAGATCTTCGGGACCTATTACGATCGCCCGGAGCGAACCCAGAAAAGTCCGACGGTCTTCAACCTCGGCTACACACCCGAACAGGCCAAGCGCTATCCTTGGGTTGCCGACTTATCCGGCGGCGTGGCTACCGGCCATCCCAGCCAGCGCGATCAGAGCTAGACTGCGCCGCCGCATGGCGTCAGAAATTGTCGTTCGCCCGGTTGCTGGGAAGGCGGATTTCAACACCTTTGTGAAGCTGGCATATACGCTCAATGCCAGCGATCCTCACTGGGTTCCCCCGCTGCATTCCGAAGCTGTAAAAGCCCTGACTCCCGCGAAGAATCCGTTTTTCGACCATGCCACGGTGCAATTGTTCGTGGCATGGCGCGGCAAGCAGCCCGTCGGTCGAATATCGGCGCATATCGATCATCTGGCGCTTGAACAGCCTCGCGAACAGGGCCTGGGACCAGGCACAGGCAATTGGGGCATGTTCGAGGCCGCAGACCGCGACGTGGCCACTGCCCTTCTTACGACCGCCGAATCGTGGTTGCGCGACCGCGGTATGACGCGCGCGTTGGGGCCTCTGAGCCTGTCGATCTGGGAAGAGCCCGGTCTGCTGACCCAAGGCCACCACCATAGCCCGATGATCATGATGGGGCACGACAATGCCGCCTATGAAGGATGGGTAGAGGCGGCCGGCCACTCCCCGGTCAAACGCCTGCTCACCTACGAGGTGCCGGTGAGCAATGGCTTCCCGAACATCGTCCAGCGCATCGTCAAATCGGGAGAGCGCAATGACAAGATCGTCATCCGCGAGTTGGATCTGTCGCGATATGACGAAGAAGCGTTGCTGATCCTCTCGCTACTCAATGAAGCTTGGAGCGCCAACTGGGGATTCGTACCTCTGACCGACGCCGAGATCGCCGACGCCCAAAAGAATCTGAAGCCCGTGGTGATCGACGGGATGAACGTAATCGCCGAATATGGTGGCGAACCCGCGGCTTTCATGCTCAGCCTGCCCGATATCAACGAGGCCATTAAAACGCTCAATGGCAGACTCTTTCCCTTCGGTTGGTCACGCCTGCTCTATCGACTGTGGCGCAAGCGCTGGCATGGATTTCGGGTGCCCTTGATGGGTGTGTCCCGCAAACACCAGAACAGCCGTTTAGCGAGCCAATTGGCTTTCATGATGGTTGAACGCATCCGCCAAAAAGGCGTCGACGATTACAACATCCAGCGCGCTGAAGTCGGTTGGGTACTCGAAGACAATCGTGGAATGGTTGCGATAGCCGAGGCGATCAACGGCGAAATCAATCGCGTCTACACAATCTACGAAAAGCAGCTCTAGTTAATCGTCAAGCTCGATCCACACCGGCGCATGGTCTGACGCCTTTTCGCGACCCCGATACTCCTTATCGACCCCTGCTTCGCGTAAACGATCGGCGGCAACCGGACTGAGCAAAAGGTGATCGATGCGGAATCCCGCATCGCGCTGCCAGGCTCCCCGCTGGTAGTCCCAGAATGTCCAGATTCGACCCACGGGATGACGCGCGCGGAGGGCGTCGGTCCAGCCTTGGTTCTGCAGGCGTCGATAGGCCGCGCGGCTCCCGGGTTGCATAAGGGCGTCGTCCTGCATCGCAGCGACCGAATAGACGTCGTCGTCGTCGGGAATGACATTATAGTCGCCCGCGAGCACGACCGGCCGTTCGAGCGCCTTGAGCTCCATAGCCCGCGCGCAAAGCCGATCCATCCATGCGAGTTTATAATCGAATTTCGGGCCGGGTTGCGGATTGCCATTGGGTAGGTAGATAGACGCGACAATCAGATCGCCGATTTCGGCCTCGATATAGCGGCTCTGAACATCCTCTTCGTCCCCGGGGAGTGCGCGCTTGTGCTCGACAGGCTCAATTCCGCGCGCGAGAATGGCGACGCCGTTAAAGCCCTTTTGGCCGTGCCAAATGGCGCCATAGCCCGCATCGGCTACCGCCTGTTCGGGTATGCGCTCGCTGTCGGCTTTGAGCTCCTGAAGGCAAACAACATCGGGATTCTGCTCCTCGAGCCATTCGATTAGTCGCGGCAATCGGGCGTTTATCCCGTTTACGTTAAAGGTCGCAATTTTCATGCGGCGGTTATGCCCGCCCGAACACCGCAGCGCTAGATCGAGAAGCTCGTCCCGCAACCACAACCCGACTGAGCCTGCGGATTGTTGACCTGGAACGACGCGCCGCCGAGATTCTCAACGAAATCTACCGAGCTTCCTCGGACCAAGTCGAGGCTAACCGTGTCGACGACAAGAGTGACCCCGTCCCTCACTGTCGCAACGTCGTCGTCGGCAATGCCGGCGGCGAGCTCGAAGCGATATTGAAAGCCCGCGCATCCGCCGCCATCGACCGCAAGCCGGAGGATGGCCGGCCTGTTCTGCCTCTCGGCGATAGCGGCTATGCGTCTGGCCGCGGCACCTGTCAGATCGATGAGATCGTCATTCATAGACTGTAGATAGGAGAACGGGCCGCCCGCAACAAGCGGTGGCGACCCGTTCTAGCGCGGGAGCACAAGCGTTACTGGCTGGCGCCGAGCGCAAGCTGCGTTTCTGCCGGCACAGTCGTGCTGCGCAGCGAAGCAAGATATTCGCCCGAAGCCAGGAAGGGTGTCGGATTGACGGGATGCCCCTCGATGCGGACTTCGTAATGGAGATGGCTGCCCGTCGAACGGCCCGTCGAGCCCATGCGGCCGATCAGCTGGCCGCGTGTGACGCGGGCGCCCTGGCTGACGAGCAATTCTGACATATGACCATAACGGGTCTGGATATCGCCGCCATGATTGATTTCGATATAATTGCCATAGCCGTTCACCCATTGGGCCCGGCCGACGATGCCGTCAGCGGTGGCATGGATCGGCGTACCGATCGGGCCGGCCATATCGAGGCCATTGTGCATCCGCCGCGTTGCCCGAAAAGGGTCGCTGCGCGTGCCAAAGCTGCTCGTCAGGCGGAAGCCTTCCACCGGGCGCGCCGAAGGGATCGCCATAACGCCCTGACGCTGGCGATCGTTCTGTTGCCAGCTTGCGAAAAGACCGCGCAAGTCTTCACTGCCGCTTGCTGCGCGCGCCGTACCGAAGCTGGCCGTGCTCTGGGCCTGCACGGGAGCAGTAAAGCCGACCATGATCGCGAACGCCAACATAATGGCGGAAACGACAGCGAATGACGGGCGGCGCGCGCCAAAATCGGAAAAGAAGGAATGTGTATCCACAGTTTTGCGACCCCAATCTGCCGGCTTTGCAACCAAATTCGGTTGAAATGCCGGTTGGAAATTATTTTGCCGAAGGCGGAACTTGCCCTCCCCGCGTTCGTTGTCGCCATCATTGTTAACCAGCGTCCTAACAAGCAAGCGGGATGTAGAAATCGCGCGTTAAACCGGCTTGTCGACGGGCTGAGTCGTTGAATGGCGGCTTAATGCGCCCATGGAAATGCTGCCAAACCAGCGCCTGCCAATGATGCTGCGGCGCAACATCTAGCGCCAAGCAACATGATTCGAACCATTTGACGCCATATTGTACGTGGATGACCTCGTCGTTCATGGTCCGCGTCAGTATCCGGGACGTCGCCCGGTCACCAGAAAGTGCGAAGCGTTCAATCATGGCCGGTGTCACATCGAGCCCGCGCGCTTCCAAAACCATGGGTACGACCGCGAGCCTGGCTATTGCGTCATGCGAGGTGTCCTGGGCGGCCTCCCACAAGCCGTCATGCGCCGGCATCGCTCCATAGTGCGAACCGAGCGCCTTGAGACGCCTATCGAGCAGAGCGAAATGCATGGCCTCCTCGGAACCGACGCGCATCCAATCATCGGTGAACGCCCGCGGAAATCCGGCACCGAAACGCCCGAGCATATCGAACGCAAGATCGATCGCGACAAATTCGATATGGGCAATTGCGTGGAGCAGGGCGACGCGGGCGCGAGCCGATCCGCCCTTGCCGCGCCGCGGCATATCAGCCGGGCGCAGCAGCTCGGGCCGGTTGGGCCGAGCCGGACGATCAGGCATTACCACATCGAACCGGTGCGCCAAGTTGCCCAAGCGCCAGTCGCGCGCCGCCTTCCGCGCCACCAAAATCTTCTCGTGCGGATCGGCGGTGCCCAAAACGCGCGCGGCGGCGGCGGCAACGCTGCTCGTTTCATCCAAGGACTTGCACCGCCTCATACACGTCCTGTCCATGGCCAGCGACCTTGACCTTGGGCCACACCCTGGCGACCCGACCTGTCGCATCGATCAGGAATGTCGCGCGCTGGATGCCCATATATTTGCGGCCGTACATATTCTTTTCGACCCAGACGCCGAACGCATCGGTTACCGAATTGTCGAAGTCCGTAGCGAGCTGAACGCGCAAATCGTACTTTTCGGCGAATTTTCGGTGTTTGGATGGTGGGTCTTTCGAAACGCCAAGCACCGCCACCCCGGCCTTGGAAAATGCTCCGGCCAGTTCGCTAAACTGGAGCGCCTCCTTGGTGCAGCCGGGCGTATCGTCCTTGGGATAGAAATAGAGTAGGAGCGGCCTGCCCCGCCATTCGCTTAGTTTGACCTCCCGCTCATCAGACATCCGCAGCGTAACATCGGGCGCCATCTCACCTTGTTCGATCATTTCGACTCTCCTGAATTATCGGGAATTTCGACAAGCCGACGCCATTCATGGCTCACGCATCGCCTTGCGCGTTCATAGTCCGCCAGCAGCCCGTTCCAATCGGGCGCACCGCATAATTTAGCGACCAAATCGCGGCTCCCACTCGGCACATCCATCGCAGCCGGCGACACGAGGCGCAAAGTCACTAGCATGCGTGTCAAAAGCCCATATGAAGTCGCCATTTCGGGCGCGATCAGACCGGCTTCGATTTGGGCATCAAGTGCCGCGGCCAGATGCGGCGCGATGCCGACGCCCCAACCAAGCTGAATTAAATGGACACAAAACTCGAGATCGACGAGTCCGCCATCGATCAGTTTGACGTCGAGCGATCCGGCGGGCGGCTTGTGCCGCGCCAAGTCGGTTCGCATGGCGCGTACGTCGGCAAGCAGATCGCTGCGATCGCGGGGGCGTCGAAGGATTTCTTCGATCATCGCCGAAAGTTTGTCACGCGCGGACGAAGAGCCAAATACCGGACGCGCACGGGCCAGCGCCATATGCTCCCATGTCCACGCATTGTCGCGGTGATAGGCGGCGAAACTATCCAGTGATACCGCGAGCAGGCCCTGTGCGCCCGACGGCCGCAAACGCGTGTCCACGTCGTAAAGCGGACCAGCGGCGGTCGGCACGCTGAGCGCCGCGGTAACCCGTTGTGCAAGCCGTTGGAAATAGCGCGTCGCGCCGAGCGATCGCTCGCCATCGGACTGAGCATCGTGAGCGCCGGTGAACAAATATACCAAATCGAGATCTGAAGCATGAGTGAGCGCCCCGCCGCCCAGCCGGCCAAGCGCCAGAATGACAAGCTCGCCGCCAGAGATCCGGCCATGTATCATTTCGAATTCGGCAACGGTGGCGTCGGCAAGAACTGTCAGCGCAGCCTCGGCTACTCGCGCATATCCTCCTGCTACGGCGAGCGGATCGCTCGCGCCCTCGATTAGCTGGACACCGAGTGCAAAGCGCTCTTCGCCAACAAGCTGACGCATTCGGTCAAGAAGAATCTGGTAGTCACCGGCAGCGCTTCGCTTGCGGAAAATAGCGACGAGTTCGGTTAATGGTTCGGGCGGATCCAATGCGGTAGCGTCGATCAGGCTATCGAAGAGTTCGGAGCGCCGCGCCAACTGATCGGCAAGCGCCGGCGCGTGGCTCAAGATATCGACGAGCAATCGCCCGAGACCCGGACGGGCTTCGATCAGGCGAAGGAAATTTACCGCGCTAGGCAGGCGATCCAAGAGCGTATCGAAACGATTAATCGCACCGAGCGGGTCCGGCGAACGGGCAAAATCGGCGATCAACCCCGGCAATATCGCTTCGAGAGCATCGCGCGCCGCCGCCGACCGCGTCGTAAGATGCTTACCCTCGCGCCAGCCTTCGATACGCCGCCGAAAATCCTCGACATCGGCCAGCCCGGCCTGACGCAAGTGATTCTCGAGAAGCTGCGGATCCTTCGACAGACGCTCGCCGCTGCCCTCGTCGAGTTCGTCATAAAGCGCCGCAACCGTCTTTGCCGGTCCAGCGAGCTGCGCGACCAGCTCCCCTCCGGCGTCGAGCCCGTGAAGACGCGCGACTTTGTCGAGCGCATCGGCATCGGCGGGCAGGCTATGGGTTTGCTGATCGTCGACCATTTGAAGCCGGTGCTCGATCGTCCGAAACAGGCGATAGGCACTGCCCAGCGTCTCGACTTCGGTTTCCGCGATATGTCCGGCAGCGCCGAGCGCCGCGAGGGCATCGAGCGTCGCCGGTACGCGCAGTACTGGATCGCGTCCGCCATGGATAAGCTGGTGTATCTGGGTAAAAAACTCGATCTCGCGGATACCGCCGCGCCCCCGTTTGAGATCGAATCCCGGCCCCATTTTTTGCCCTTGCGCATAATGATCGCGAATGCGCTGCGATATCGCCCGGATTTCCTTGATAGCGCCGAAATCGAGAGCACGGCGCCAGACAAAGGGGTTCAGTATTTCGATAAATTTCTCACCTAGCCCGGTATCTCCACCGACGGCACGGGCGCGAATAAACGCGGCGCGCTCCCACGGCTCAGCGCTTGATTCATAATAGCTTATCGCCGCATCGATGGGCAGCACGATCGGAGTTGCTTCGGGCGACGGACGCAATCGAAGGTCGACGCGGAAAACATACCCCTCACCAGTCCGAACCTGCAATATCTCGACGACCCGTCGCGCGATCTGTATCGCCAAGTGCTGTGGATCGCCGCGCACGCCACGCGGCAGTGTGTCGTGGTCGGCAATAAATATCAAATCGATGTCAGACGAGTAGTTTAGCTCGCGACTGCCATGTTTGCCGAGAGCGATCGCCGAAAAGCCGCGCACTTGCGAGCCTGGCGCGCAATCGGCGAAGGCCGCCGTAATTGCCCGGTCCAGTGCGCGGTCAGCAAATTCGGAGAGTAAGCGGACGACCTGACCGAACCGATAGCCGCCCGAAAGATCGCCGATCGCCACATTAAGCGCGACTGCAAGTCGCTCGCGCCGCAAGGCTGTGTCGATATCCGCTACTCCACCGGCGCGGTTGTCCAGCAACTCCTCCGCCGCGACAAGCCCGCCACTATGCAAAATGGCGACAATTTCTTTGTTATTTTTCATCGCCCGGCGGAGAAAAGGCGAGTGGGTCTTAGCGCGCGTCAGTGCATCGGCAATCGCTGGGGACCCAACTGTCGCATTCATGTCACAATGTCGCTCATTGAGGAATATCCGGTTTTTCTATGCAACTTTGCCCTTGTTAACCCGTTATACATGCCATGATCCGTCGAAGCCTCATATTCAGCGATCGCGACCAAACCGGATTTCCCCGACGCATGAACATTGGCGAGGCTAACAACAGCACGCTTTCGAAGACGCTTCGTTCCGCTTTTCAAGTTGTTCGCGACGAAGATACCGCGAAGCGGGAGTTCGACATGCTCCTCGCCAAACTTAACTGACATCAGGCCCGTCTATCGATTGCTCAGCGTGTCGACTTCATTCATGATTTCTTGAAGCGCGGTCTTCTGATTGTCGCTTTGATGTTTGTTCCGTGGCGACAGATTCCCGTCCTTCATCATATTTTCAAGCGCCACCCTGCCCCGTGCAACGCGACTCTTGATTGTCCCTACCGCGCAGCCGCAAATTTCTGCTGCTTCTTCGTAGGCGAATCCCCCTGCACCGACCAATATCAGCGCCTCGCGCTGCGGCTGCGGCAAGGTCTCCAAAGCACGCTGCAAATCTCCGAGATCGACGTGATGATGCTGGCTGGCCGGCGCAGCGAGCAATTTATCGGCCGTAAGGTCGTCCCATTCGCCCTTGAAGCGAGAGCGGCGCATCTGGGAAAGAAACAGGTTGCGCAATATGATGAAGGTCCAGGCCCGCATATTGGTGCCCGCCTGAAAGCGAAGTCGCGCCGCCCAAGCTTTAAGCAATGTTTCTTGGACAAGATCGTCCGCAGTATCGCGATTGCCCGACAACGAACGTCCAAATGCGCGCAAATGCGGTATCACTAGCGCAAGCTGTTCCTTAAACTCGGCATCGGATAGCGGCTCACGCTTGGCGATCTCTGCCTCAGGCGCAGCGTCCTGCTTGCGCTGATCACCCATGAACTTCCCCCAAAAAGGCACGCCGATCGCACCGCGATCGGCGGCAAGCTATGCGCGGCAAGAGCGATCGGCTAGGCCGGGCGGACACAAAATTGAACATGTTCGAGATCGGTATATCGGGCTAATTGCCCCAGAAGAATAGCAAAATCGCGAATATTCCGATAACCAATATCAGCGATACGGCCAAAATTACTCGGGTCATATGGGGGGTAGCGCCGGCACGGGCCTCGGTCTTTGTTAAATGCGGTCCTTCTTCGCTCATTGCTTTTCCTTTGTTATCCCGAAACATCTCATCCCAATCCCCGTTCGGCCGCCGGCCGATCAAGCAGCAGGCACGGTCATCGTATTGAAGAATAGGGCTTGCGCGATTGCGGCCTTAACGGTGCTATGTTGGAACGGTTTTGTAATCAGAAATGCCGGCTCGCGACGCTCGCCGGTCAACAGCCGTTCGGGGAAAGCCGTAATGAAGATCACCGGCACGTCGAGTATGGCAAGGATATCCTGGACGGCGTCAATTCCCGAACTGTCATCGGCGAGTTGAATATCGGCAAGTACAAGGCCCGGCTCGACCTCCTGAACCTGCGCCACGGCTTCATCGCGAGTGACCGCGATACCCGTAACCTCATGACCGAGGTCGCGGACGATTCCCTCAAGATCCATCGCTATGATCGGCTCGTCCTCAATGATGAGAACTTGGGTCTTGAGCTGGTCTTCGATCTCGTCGTGCGCTTCCTCGATAAGCCGGTCAATCTCTTTGGCGCCGGCGTCGAGCAAATAGGCCGCGTCATCGCGCGTAAAGCCTTCCACCTCGGTGAGCAGCAATGCCTGACGAGATCGTTGTCCGATCATCGCCAACCGCGAACTAGCGATTGCTTCTCGCTTCTCGACAGCCGAACCAGCAGGCCCGATTTCCTTGCCGCCAACATCAGCCGATGTCCAGATAGCCTGGAATGTGCGGTAGAGTCCGAGGCGCGGGTCGGCGTCGCGCGGGAATTCATCCGGCGCCGCGACGATTGCTTCGAGCGTCGCCCGGACAAACGCATCGCCATGATGTTGGCTGCCGGTCAAGGCGCGGGCATAACGCCGCAAAAAAGGCAGATGCGGCGCAAGCTGCTGGCCTAGTGACGACATAAGTTCATTCTCCCGAAATAAAAATCACCCCATGAAAAGATGTGACGCCGAAAGCAACCCATCTGCACCATGCGCAAGAAATTGGCAAAAAAGCTTCATGCCCTCCTGTGAGATGGAACCAACGACGCGCGATTTTGTTTCAAAACCATACCCGGGTCGTCAAACGGCAGCCGACCGTCGATTAATCTGGATTGATGGTTGCGAACGAAACAGAGTTATGGCTAGAAACCGGCAACAGATTGAGACGACCAGGGGACAAGCAAATTGGCCGGAAAAAGCAGCATTGATCGCGAGGCCCCGTCCCAGCCTGCAAAGCCGCGTCCCAAGGGGTCGGAAAACGTAGAAAATGGACATGAGAGCGATATCGGCAGGGCGTTGCGTATGGTTTATGAAGACACGATCGGCGAGGATGTGCCGCCCGAAATGCTCGAGCTCCTCGGAAAGCTCAACTAGAAATATTCCGGCTTCCGCATTCCTGCTGAAACAATGACCGACGAAATAGACGCAGCACATATGCCGCGCGGTTTCTTCGCGCGCCTGTCGACGGGCGTTAAAATGTTCGTCGTGCTGAGCTTGGCGCTGATGCCGCTTGGGTTGATCGCGGTTTATTCCTCATTCGATACAGCTAACCAGGCGCGCGAGACCCGCATCAACGAGGCGCGGCTGATCGCGCAAGCAAGCGCGCGGCAGCTATCAAGTGCGATCGCGCGCGACGCAATCAGCTTGCGGGCCGCGACAACGGCCTTGGCTTTCGGCCAGGTCAATACGGAAAGTTGCGAAGGCACATTGCGTTCGCTGGCCGGCCTCGAACGCCATGTGGTCCGTTTCGCGATTTTCGATTCCACCGGCACGATTTTCTGTGCAACCAATGATTTCGCCCCAGCTTATATGACGCCTGCCGAAGGTGGGCGTGGCATATTGACCGAACTCGACAGCGAACAAGGGGCGGTTCGGTTCGTCGTCGCCGGCGCCAACCGGCGGGCGATCGGTATCGCGGAACTGCCTGCGGAGACGATCGCCGCACTGACCAATCCCCTAGAACGGCTGAAAAATTTTCAGATGGAGCTAAGCCAGGAAGGGCGTGCCTATATCATCCACCCCTGGGCCGATCCGCGGCTGGCGAACCATGCGCAACAAGTCGTTCAGCCCATAGCCAACGGCCAGTTGACGTTTTCAGCGGACTTTGAATCGGTGCCCCTCCGCAACACCGAAGCGCTTTCGATTGCATTGCCGATCATCATGTGGATGGCAGCAGCCTTCTTCGGCTGGCTCGTAGTTAGCCGAATGCTGCTCCAGCCGCTTGCCCGGTTGCAGCGCGCAGTTGACCGATATGAAGGCGATAGCCGCAGCTTCGCTCTTCCGTATGCGCGAACACCTGCGCAGGAAATTCGACAGCTCGGTACTGCGTTTGCAGCCGTCGTAGAGAAGCTGAACCGAAACGAGAGAGAACTTGAAGCAGGTCTCGTCGAGCAAACCCGGTTGACCCGCGAGGTGCATCACCGCGTCAAAAACAACCTTCAGGTTGTCGCCAGCTTGCTCAGCCTCCACGCGCGAACGGCAGAGACGCCGGATAAGGCGGCCGCGTACACCTCTATCCAGCGCCGAGTCGATGCGCTCGCTATCGTCCAGCGCAACCTCTTCGCCGAACTCGATAGCAGTAGCGGGCTGCCTATTCGCCCGGTTATCGCCGAGCTAGCCTCAGGTCTCCACCAGAGCGCGCCATCGACGGCAAACATTGCGATAACGCTCGATATCGACAACGTCCGTGTGAGCCAGGACACTGCGGTGCCCGTCGCCTTTCTAATTACCGAGCTTGTGGAACTTGTTATCCGGTGCGCCATCGGCGGCACGATCCATATCAAGGTGACCGAAGGCGGAGAACCGAATCTGGCGCAGCTACAGCTTGTTTCCAAAGCGTTTACCGAAACTTCGCAGTGCCAAGAACTTCCACGCTACGAACGAGTCCTGTCCGGTCTGGCGCGCCAATTGCGCTCGACGCTCAAGAAAAGCGATGACGGTATGCAATATGCAATTATCATACCCACATTGTGATTTTTGCACACTCCCATAAAACTACAACATAACAGCACCTTGCACTAATTCCTATACATCGCGAAGCGTAGCGCATTCGCGAAGCGCAAAAAAACTGCCATTCGCTGGGAACCAACGGGTATCTTCCTCGTTCAGCTAATTGGATAGTGACCTTTTGCCCCCCCGCTCTCACTATCCAAAAACATGAGCCCGGACGCGCCACCCCCCCCCGGAAGCGCTTCCGGGCTCGATTTTTTAACATCGGGGAACGTCACCCACTTACCGGCGGAACTTAACGAGCCTCCCAGCATTGGCTGATCGAGCCGATGCGTTTGCTTCGGCGCAGTAGGAGTGAATGTCATGATCAAGAAAATTGTCGCCGTAGCGTTAATCACCGGAAGCCTCGCGCTTTCCGCCTGCAACACAATCGCCGGCGCCGGTGAGGATGTGGAGAGCGTCGGCGAGACCGTTCAGGACGCTGCCAACTAGACGTTCGCACAAACACAAATTCGAACGGTCACGCCGGACGGTTCGGGCCAGTGGCTATTTGAGGTTACACGAGGCTGTCTGGGATCCAGAAGTAGCGTACGCCAAACCGTCGAGCTCGACTGCGTTGATAAGGCACAACAAAGCCGTGACGCATTTCGGGCTCGGCAGTGCGGTTATGCTCGGCCAGTCTATGCCAGTCCGCGAGCTTAGCTTCAGGAGGCAATTTTCCGCCAAATAATTGCCCCCAAAGATCACCTCTGAACCGACCGATCGCGCCATCCGTCTGCCGCCAAAGAAAGCCGAGTTCGGTATCCCAGTTGAAGCTCCGGCCGTTTATGTTGGCGGAAGACAGCAAGCATGCCTCCTCATCGGCGATCAGGAGTTTTGCATGAATATGGATGACGCCGGATCCATAAGCGGTGCCGCGGCTGTCCTCGAATTTCCTGTCCGCGCGATCAGCCTTCTCATGCTTGACTAGAGTGAAGAGACCGACCCTGTCGGGACCGCCAGCCGCAAGAATTCTCGTGAGAGCGCGCGCTTGAAGATGTTCGCCGTAGCGATGAACCGGATTGTCGCTCTGCCCTAGGAAGGCAATTTCCTCGGGAACATTGGCGATCAGAATGATAACTTCGAGAGCGGGATTGCGCTTGAGCGCCTCGATCAGCCAACCGGCGGCAAGCCGGGACCGAAAAAACTGCGCCTCGATATAAAGGCTATTGCGAGCAATCGCGAAAATCTTACGATGCGCCTCCTTTATCTCGCAGATATCGGGTTTTGGACCCATTGCGATGGTCGAAGGCGACTTACGCGACAGGGTACGCACCAACTGCGTCTCGGCACCCCCAACGGATGCCATATCCCGCGTTCCGGCCTGCTCGATCGCGGTGAGAGGCTCAAGCACCAATTCTCCTTCGGCGGTATCCGTCCATTCCCTCACAATGGTCTTGAATCGCGGCAATTCGCGATTCCACAATGACGCGAAATGGTCTGCGGCATCGCCGGCCAGTGCGCCTTCAACAAGGCTTGACACGTCGTGCCAGGTTTCGGCCGATTGGCGGCTATGGCGAGCGTCGTCCCATCGGCGTTCGTCAAGATCAAGACCGCCGATGATGGCTTTGCGCCCGTCGATGACCGCACATTTTTGATGATAGCTGGCGGGCCACAGCCGACGAGCCGGAGCGGCGCACCAGCGGTGCGGCTTGCTGTCTTTCCAACAGAGCCAGCGCCACAAACCCGGACGGATGTCAAAGACGTGCTCATCGCGGTTCGATTCGTCGAGCAGCCTTTCCACCACGCCTCGGACGTGCTTGCGGACGTTGAGCCGCAGTAGCTGAAGCCAAGCCCAACCAATCTCGCCTTCGTGCTGGATAACGATCATCTGGAAAAGTTTGCGGTGCGCTTCGGGGAGATCATCGAGCCTTTCACGCAACGTCCGAAAGCTGCTCCATGAACTGGCATGAAGATAGTCGGCGAGGATCGGTTCGAAATCGGCCAGCAATAAGCGGACCTCGACACCACGCTCGACTGTAGCGGCAATCAGGTCGAGCCATGTCACATGGCCCGCTGCGACCGCTTCTTCGGAGCGCAATCTTGTACTCGGATCGAAAATGCGAAATGCCAGCCACACGCTTTGCTGTGCAGAAAGTAATTCGCGTTCGAGCAATGGATACATCGCTGCCGATTCGATTAATGGCGTAACGCGGCACCCCCGACGAATGGGATAGGGATCTTCGCTCCCCTCGGGGGAGCTGATAAACAGCTGGTCGCCCATTAGGTCGCTTCGGTCTGCTGATCGGCTTTTTCGCGCCGTCGGTCGGTGAACCAGATGATGATCAGCGTCAGCTCGAAAAGCAGGCAGAGCGGGATGGCGAGCATGAGCTGGGTCACCGGATCGGGCGGCGTGAAGATCGCCGCGACGATGAACGCACCAACGATAATGTATCTGCGCGAGCGGACCAGCTGTTTGCGACTGACCAGTCCTGCGCGATTGAGCAGCAATACTAGAACGGGGAGCAGAAACGCGATCCCAAACGCAATGATGAAACGCATGACAAGCGATAAATACTCGCCGACCGCGGGCAGTGCTTCCTGCTCCAGCCCGCCGACATCTCCTTGATAACCCAAAAAGAAGCGGAACGCCGTCGGCATCACGACATAATAAGCAAGTGCTGCGCCCATCGCGAACAGCACCGGCGTGGCGATCAGAAACGGCAAGAATGCATGTTTCTCGTTTTTGTAAAGCCCCGGTGCGACAAACAGCCATATCTGGTTGGCGATAATCGGAAAGGAAATAACGAACGCGCCAAAAACCGCGACCTTGACCTCGACGAAGAACGCTTCGTAGAGCTGGGTGTAGATCAGCCGACCCTCACCAACGGGAAAGGCCTCGCGCAGGGGACGCACGAGAAATTCGAAAATCTCGGTGGCGAAATAGAAACATACGCCAAAGGTGATCGCGATCGCGACGATGCACCATAGCAGCCGGTTTCTCAGTTCAACCAAATGATCAAGGAGGGGCGCGGTGCTCGGATCTTCCTCCAGATCTTCGGCGCTCATGACTTGGCATCCTTTGCCGGGACGCCAGCGGCAGTCGGCGGCGATTCAAAGAGATCGGGTTCGGCGGACGTTCCGGATGACCGATCCTCCCCGATTGGCTCATCGGTCGAGGGTTCATCCGACAGCGGTTTCATCTGGCCATCCATCGGTATCTCGTCCGCAGGCCGGCTCTCCTCCACCTCGCTTCCGGGTGGATGATCGCGCATGATCTGGGCGTTTTTCTCCGCCCAGTTTTTTTCCTGCTCCTGGACGTCCGCCTCCCGGATCATCGCGTCGATGCCAATACGAAAATGACGTGTCATGCCTCGGATCTTGCCAACCCATTGGCCGGCGGTTCGCATGGCGACAGGCAAATCCTTTGGCCCGATGACGATTAACGCCACCATCGCAACCAGCAGAAGTTCTACAGCACCGATATCGAACATACGCGCCTGGATATCCTCAAGCCCGGAGCGGCCCCGCCCAAATCGGATCAGGCCTCTCGCCGCGCAAAACTAGTGGGTCTTGCACAATGAAGGTTTAGCGATCAGTTCGCGTTGCGATCTTCGCTTACGGGATCGACGACCGGCTCGCTCGGCGGGCTCGAATGCGAAACCATGCGCGGCGGATCTTGCGGGGCCGACGCCGGGCCGGCATCTTCGTCCTCACGCAAGCCTTTCTTGAAACTGGTGATCCCCTTTGCGAGATCGCCCATCATGTCGGAAATCCGCCCGCGCCCGAAAAACAGCACGATCAGCAGAACGACGATAACTATTTGCCACGGACCTACACTCATTACAAAATCTCCTTTATCCGCGCCTAGTTAGTCATCCTCGGTATCGCTTTCCAGCTCGAGCAGTTCGAGCGCGGCGTCCACAGGATCGAGCAGCCCGGCAGCTTTAAGATCGTCAAGACCGGGTAGGTCGCGCCGACTTTCTAGACCGAAATGTTGGAGAAATACAGCGGTAGTTGCATAAATGAGCGGCCGACCCGGGGTTTCGCGGCGACCGGCGGGTCGCACCCATCCCGCTTCCATGAGTACATCGAGCGTTCCCTTGGATATCTGGACCCCGCGGATCGACTCGATTTCAGCGCGGCTGACCGGCTCGTGATAGGCAATAATCGACAGCGTCTCGATCGCTGCCCGGCTCAGTTTGCGCGGCTCTTCACGCTCTCTGCGCAATATGTGGGCAAAATCCGGTGCAGTTTCGAAATGCCAGCGCTTACCTCGCTCGACGAGCGACACTCCGCGGCCTGTATAGTCTTCGACTAGGCGATCGAGCGCGGCGCGCACATCGATGTCCTCGCCTACCACCTGCCCAATATCGCTAAGCGTCAAGGCGTCCTCGGCAGCGAAGAGCGCGGCTTCGACCGCCCGGACATCGTCGTCGATCACGGCCGTCATGCCGCTTTGACCATGAGCTCGGAGAATGGCTCGTCCTGGTGTAGTTTGGCTTTGCCCTGCCGCGCCAGTTCGAGCGCGGCGACGAAACTCGATGCGAGCGCCGAACGGCGGTAGCTGCAATCGCTTGTCGATGGGAGAAAACTGGTAAGCGTCGCCCAATCGAACGACTGTCCGAGCATGTGTTCAAGCCGGTCGAGCGCATCCTCCAGCGTCATGACAGGGCGATGCGCGACGATATGCACCGCAGGCTCGGTTCGCGCCCGAAGCGCGCCATAGGCGGCAATGAGATCGTAGATATCCGCATTCCAAATCGTTTTGCGGACAACGCGAAGCCCTTCGGGCGCGCCGCGCAAAAAGACGTCGCGCCCGATCCGATCGCGCGCCATCAGCCGTGCGCCGGCTTCGCGCATCGCATTCAAACGCTCGAGTCGTAACTGAAGCCGGAGCGCCAGTTCTTCTGAGCTTGGATCTTCCTGCTCATCGCGCGGCAACAACAGACAGGATTTGAGGTAGGCCAGCCACGCCGCCATTACCAGATAATCGGCTGCAATCTCCAGCTTGAGCGCCTTGGCGTCATCGATGAAGGAAAGATATTGCTCGACCAGCGCGAAAATCGATATCTCGCGCAAATCGACCTTCTGGGTCCGCGCCAGACTCAGCAGCAAATCGAGCGGACCCTCCCAGCCGTCGATATCAAGCGTCAACCGGTCGGCCGCTGCTATTTCCGGCGCTTTATCGAAGATTTCCAGCGCAAGATCGTTCATGCATATGTCAATAACCGGTCGCGCTTGTCGATCAATGCGGCGAGGCTGTCCGCCTGTGCATTATGCGGCGGCAAAGCCATGGCGCTATCGAGCCGACCGCTCGCTTTGGCGGTAATATCATCGAGTTTGGCAACGGTGGCCTTCATTTCATCGAGCCGCGCCCAGCAATTGAGCGCGATGTCGCAGCCGGCGGCTACAACATCAGCGGCAAGTTGCGCGCGATCACCCTTGAGCGCCTTCATGTCGAGATCATCGGAAATCAGCAGTCCGTCGAAACCTATCGCGCCGCGGATTATGTCATCGATGACCACGGGCGAGAGCGTCGCGCAACGCTCGCTATCCCATGCTTCGTATACGATGTGGGCGGTCATCGCCATCGTCGCTTGGCCAAGCTTCTTGAACGGCGCGATATCGGTTGCGAGTTCTTCGGCGCTCGCCGTCACGCGCGGCAGATCCTTGTGGCTATCGGCCATCGCGCGGCCATGACCGGGGATGTGCTTGACGATACCTGCGACGCCGACCTCGGCCATGCCATCGAGCACCGCGCGGCCGAGCGCAGCGACGCGCAGCGGCTCGGCGCCGAGCGCTCGGTCGCCGATGATGTCGGTCGCGCCGGGTTGCCGGACATCGAGCAACGGCAGGCAGTTGACGGTGATGCCGACTTCCGCGAGCGTCAGCGCGATCGCCTTGGCATTGACGCGCGCGGCTTCGATGGCGGAAATCGGTGCCTTTTCGTAGAGCCGGTCGAAGGCTTCCCAGGCCGGGAATTCGGGCCATTGCGGCGGTTGCATCCGGGCGACGCGGCCGCCTTCTTGGTCGATCAGGATGGGGACGTTGGCACGGCTCGAGACTTCGCGAAGCTCGTCGGTCAGCGCGCGGAGCTGGTCGCGGCTTTCGACGTTGCGCTTGAAGAGGATATAGCCCGCCGGATCGGCGGCGGCGAACAATGCGCGCTCTTCAACAGTGAGCGATAAGCCGGCCATGCCGAAAATTACCGGCTTCATCTAAGCTCCGTTGGTTGTCGTTCTCGTTTACACCCAAAGGGGTGTCAATTAACGACGACGCTGCACGCTTCGGAGGCGTTGCGCAAGCGGCTGCAGAGCGAACGGGCGGCTTCGGCCGAACCCGCATCGACGCGCAGGCGATAGAGCGTTCGTCCGCCAGCTTCCACTGACGTGATTGATTTATTGAGAGAACTCAAGAAATCCTGGCGGCCGGCAATGGCCGACCAGGCGCTGTTGGCGCTCGCCTGGCTCGAAAAGGCGCCGAGCTGGATGAGCCGGCCGCTCGCCGCGCTCGCCGTCGCACCGCCATCGCCCGAATTGGCCTGACGCGGCGCGGCGTCGGCAAGCCGTCCGCCGCTCGCGGGGATGCGCGCGCTGGCGCTGCCGGCCGCCTCGCCGCGTGCATTATTGCCCGAATTCTCTCCCGCCGTCGCGGCGACCTGGCGGCCGCGAACGGGCTCTTCGGGCGTCGCGCTGCGGTTGATCCGCCCCTCGGGGCTTTCACCTTCGCTCGTCGCAAAGGCGGCATCGCCCTCGCCTTCGACTTCCATGCCGCCGACCTCGCTCGGCCGGACGCGATAATCCTGCTCGGGCGCGGCGATAAGTTCGGCGCCGTCGCCTTCTGCAGCGTTGCGATCGCGCAACCAGAATATGCCGCCGATGACCAGCGCGATGACGAGCAATGCCGCGAGAATGCCGACAACGAGTTTACCAATACCGAGCCCGGCTTCGTCGTTCTCTTCGACCGCTTCGAGCCACGGCAAGCGATCCTCGTCGCGCATATCCATGGTGTCTTCGCTCATCATTCCATCTCCTCGACGGCCTCGACGCCCATAATCGACAGGCCATTGCGAATAATTTGCCCGATTCCGGCGGCTAACGCTAGCCGCGCCGTAGTTAACGGAGCGTTATTAACCACCAAAATGCGTTTGTCGGGATCGTCATTGCCGCGATTCCACAGGGCATGGAAAGCCGCCGCGATATCGGCAAGATAAAAGGCTATACGATGGGGTTCATGCGCGAGCGCGGCGGCTTCGACGATGCGCGGGAATTGTGCTGCGACCTTGACCAGCCCGAGTTCTTCGGCGTCGAGCAACGAGAGATCGGCGGCGCTATCGGCTTCGATGCCTTCGGCGGCAGCCTTGCGGTGAACCGAACAAATCCGCGCGTGCGCATATTGGACATAGAAAACCGGATTGTCCTTCGACGCCTCGACGACCTTGGCGAAGTCGAAATCCATCTGCGCATCGGCCTTGCGCGTCAGCATGGTGAAGCGGACAACATCCTTGCCGACCTCGCCGACGACATCGGCGAGGGTGACGAAATTTCCCGACCGCTTCGACATCTTGACCGGCTCGCCATTGCGCAGCAGCCGGACCATCTGGACGATCTTGACGTCGAATTCGGTGTCGCCGCCGGTCAGCGCCACGACCGCCGCCTTGATCCGCTTGACCGTTCCCGAATGGTCGGCGCCCCAGATGTCGATCAGGACGTCGGCCTTTTCGGCCTTCTGGAAATGATAGGCCATGTCGCTGCCGAAATAGGT
>CAYQVL010000002.1:16028-22460 GCA_964420825.1 uncultured Sphingomonadaceae bacterium | reverse complement strand
ACGGCGAGTAACCGCCGCAAGGCTGCCCCGCCCGGCACACGCCGGGCGGGGCTTCATTCGTGAAAGGTCCGCTTCTGATCCTACGGGGCAGAAAGGCGACATTCGGCTAGCGACCCCAATACTGGCCACGGGACGCACCCACCTGCTTCCCAAAGCCTGCCATCCATTCAGCCCGCGGCATTCCGCAGCTCTTGGGCCGATCAGGAGATAGTCTGGTTGTCGTATTGAATTTTGATGAACCGGACTTTCGCTACGAAGGGTGCCGCCGCTCAAAGGGGAAAAGGAGTGGGCGCGGCAACCGCCAAGTTGGCTATCGGTTCAGCGGGGCCATGCCCATCGATGTAAAAATAACCGGCGATGACCGTTGCAAGCAGAACCGGCATGGTTACAATCTGCGTCTTCGAGACGAGCACCCCCTTCAATCGGCGGTAAGTTAACCATACACCGGTGATTGAGAGTCCCGTCAAACCCACCCCAAAGCCGAACCAGATGATTTGGGTGGTCAGTCCGCCGACATCACCGAAATGCAATGGATCGGCCAATTCATTGAGATAGGCGATCGCGCCGAGCTCTTCGGAGCGGCGCGTTTCGATCACGCTCCCGTCGTATGGATCGATGAAGACGCTGTTGGCCCGGGTTCGGACCAGTGGGTCTGTGCTGCGCCCGGTGACCATAACGACGCCTGTCTCGCTTTGGGGATAGATGATCACGTCCGGCACCCAACTGTCATATTGCGCGCTCGCCGCGCGGATAATGCGATCGGCGGAGACGACCTGTGGGTTCTCCCCGATCTCGGCCAAGCGGCTCTCGCTGAGTTCAGGCCGGCCCGGTTCAAATGGGGCGTCCGCCGCGCTCGAAATCAATTCCGCCAGATACCAGACGCCCGTGATCGCAATCAGCAGGACGAACCAGCTCGCCCAGATGCCGACCGCCTTGTGCGCGTCCCCAACGAGAATGCGCGAACCGCGATCGGTTCTGAGCCGCATCGCGGTGGTCCGCAGCCTTCCGGCGGTCTTCAGTCCAGTATAGGTTGATAACAACAACACGAAGCCCAGTGAGCCCACGATCGGCAGGCCGATGACCCCCGGCATGAACAGATAGCGGTGCAGGTCGCGCAGAAAGCGCTGGACGGTTAGCGTGCTAGACGTACCGGTGATCTTTCCGGTCCACTGGTCGACATTGACAAAGTAGGGGGTCGCATCGGTTCGGCTAACAAGAAAGCGCCAAGCGGTGCGGTCCCCCCCACTGCTTTGCATCATGACGATGTCATGGCCCTCGGGTATCGCCTCGCGCACGCTGCGATCCAGTTCGCCCCATCCCGCCATCGTCTCGCCGGGCGTGACGCGCATGTCCTCCTGGATTAGCCAGTCGATCTCGTCGGAAAACACGGCGATGGTGCCCGTCAACAATACGAGCGACATCAGCAGCGCGAGGTGAAAACCGAGCCACGCATGCAGGTTGTAAAGCCTGCGTTTTGCACTCGGCTTTCTCACCTTGGCGTGTGCGATGGGCGATACAGCGTTCAGAACAGCACCTCGACCGACGCCCGGATTTCCGTCGGTCGCTCGCGCACAACGGAAAAGATGTCTGACCCCTTGTAATACTCTTCGTTGAAGATGTTTTCGGCGGTGAGGCGGTAAACGAAGGCAGCTCCATCGCGCTCCTGGCGATACTTGATCCCGGCATCGAAGCGAACGTAGGAATCCAATTCGTAGGTGTTCAGATCATCGACCTCGCGGTCAGTCTCGTGGAACACGCCAACTCGAAGGCCAAGCCCTCGTAGCGGACCGTCGATAAACTCGTATTCACTCGTGAGGCTGAGCGCGAATTCGGGAACGCCGGCGGGGGTGTTGCCTAGAACTGCCGGGTTATCGCTCTCCACGAATTCCGCATCGAGATAGGTGGCCGATCCGGTCAAAGTTATGTTCTCATTGACGAGGCCGATAACGGTCAGTTCCGCGCCGCGATGGCGCTGGAGGCCGCGTTGCACGATCGTATTGGTGGCGATGTCTTCGAAAGGCTGATCCTTGCGATCGGTCGTGAACAATGCTGCCGTAGTGAGCAACCGGCCGCCGAGAGCCTCGTATTTCGCACCGATCTCGTATTGTTCGCCAAGCGTCGGGTCGAGCTGTTCGCCGACATTGTCGAAACCTGCTCCGACGGGCGCATTCGGTTCGAAGCTGCGGCTGTATGAAGCGTAGATGGAGAAGTTCGGTGCTGGCAGATAGACCAGACCGAACCGCGGAGTAACGTCTTCGGCGCTGCCGATATCGAGGAAGGTGCCGTTGGCGAGGGTGAATTCGTTGCGGGTATTGCTGTAACGCAGCCCGGCCAGCACCCGAACCTGCTCGCCAATGGAAATGACGTCGTGGATGGTCACGCCGAAGCGTTCGTCGAATCCCACATTGGGCTCAGCAGCTGTTTGGATCAGCGGATCCGCTATGACGACAGGATCGAAGATATTGGTTTGAAAAGTGAAGTTGCGTTCGGTCTCGTTGTCCTCACGGCCACGGTAATAATAGTCGGCACCAATCAGAAGGTTGTGCTCAAGGGAGCCGGTTCGAAATTCGGAAATCAGATCGGCGTAAACAGTGGTCTGCTTGCTACGGTTGACCCTGCGACGTGCGCGAACGTCGATGTCCCCATTGGCTGCGGGCGCGCCGCGGAATTGATTGTCGTAACGGTCGCGCCTGTAGTTCTGATAGCTCACCCCGACGCGAAGTTTCAGACTGTCACCTAGTTCATGGGTAAGTTCGCCGTACACATTGGCTACGTCTGAATTATACAGCGTCCAAGGCTGCGAGATGATCACGTCAGTATCGAGGCGGGAGAAATCGCCACCGGGACTGACGAGTCCGATGTCCTGCGGACGATCGTCATCGGTATAGTCCGCATTGATCAGCACCGAGGTGCGCTCTCCCAGGTCGAAACTGAGAGCACCCGCGATAATGTAGCGTTCGACATTGAAGGCACTGCCGTCAGCGAACTCCCGGAAGAAATCCGAATTTTCATAGACGGCGTTGACCCGAAAACCCACATTGCCGTTCGCATCGATTGGGCCGCCGGCATCAAGGTGCGCGTGATAGAGGTCGTAGCTGCCGGCGGTCCCCTTGAGCGAAACGAACTGTTCGGGCGTAGGGCGTTTGGAGATCAGGTTGATGAGGCCGCCGGGGGCCAGGGTGCCATAAAGAATCGAGGACGGACCTTTCAGCACCTCGACGCGGTCGAGAACTTCTACTGGCGACGAGGCAAGCTGAAAGAAGGTCCGTCCATCGCGCAGATAGTTCGAGGCGTTGTCGAGGCTGAAGCCGCGGATCTGGTAAGAGGAGTAGGCCCCGAGAAAATTGTTCGATTTCTGAACGCTCGAATCGTTCTGCAGGACTTGATCGAGGCGAAACGCCTGCTGGTCAGTAATCAGATCCTCGTTGATAACGAAGACTGCCTGGGGCGTTTCTAGGATCGGGAGTTCGACACGCGCAGCTGACGTCGAGCCTGAATCATAGTAGGTGCGCTGGCCCGTAACGACGATGGCCTCGCCGTCATTCGACGCTCCGAGAAGATTTTCGGTTGATTGCTCAGCCTGCTGCGCCTGCACCGGTACGGCGACCAATGCCACTGCCGCGGTGGAAAACCACAAGGAGGCAACCAAAGTCTTCGAAAACCCAACCCGCATCAAAATCCCCTGCCTTAGAACCGGTGGCGCCCCAATGGGCCCGATGCGACTGCGACTAATTCGCATTAGCGAAGTGTGCAAGTGCAAATTGGGCGGCAGAGTGAGACGTCAGTGGATTTGGCATTTCCCGGGAACGACGTGTGTCGTCGGTTCCGCCTAAAGCTACAGCTGCTGCTGATCTCCTGCGCCGTTACACAAGTTCGAAGAGTTCGGCGCACGCACGAAGCACTTCGAGGGGTGCTATCGATCCGGGGCAGATACGATAAACGGCTGGTTTTGGGAGCTACACGCGCGTCGGAGAATAACCGGAACTAGGGCGTGTAGCTGCCCGCCGAGCATTTCGGCTCAACGACCGCTTTCCAAGTCGGACCTACCAATAGCGGACTGGAAGCTTCCCACCTTAATATCTGCCATAGAGGACGCCATCTGCGTAGCCCCAAAGCTGACGCCCTGCTAAGTTGAAAACTTGTCGATTTCCGGACTTGCTAGCAATTCCGCAGGAGCAACGCCGAGTTCGTTCGCCAGCTTTTCGATCACATCAAGAGTCGCGGCATACTGACAGCGCTCAAGGCTGCTGACATAGGTCCGATCAATCTGCGCGCGATGGGCAAGTTCCTCCTGCGACAGGCCGACCGCTTTTCGATAGCGGCGCAAATTGGCAGCAAAGGTCTCGCGCAGGGTCATGCCGGCGAGAGAGCGGGATTGCAGAGTATTTAACCACGGAGTATACTCTGAATGAAAGTATGTGTGTGCTGATTTCGCGAAAAGCTTTGAAACTCAGCGGCTTTTGTCGTGCGCCCCGTTAGCCTCAACTGGAATATCGCATTACCTTTTTGGGGATAAGCGGCATAGCCAAGAGTGGCGAAGGATTTCGTGCTAGAAGCAAGCCCGAAAGCAAGCGAGTCGAAACCGAGCTGACCATGACTGAGACCCCTGCCTTTCAAGATGTTCCGCCGGTGTCCGAACACGTCACGGACTATGATGAAGCGCTTTTCGTCACCTATCTGCGTCTGCTTGATGCGGCTGCAGAAGGCGGGGATTGGCGCGAAGTGGTCCAGCTTGTGTTTGGCCTCGACTCTGCCAACGACCCCGACGGAACACGGGCGATGTACGACGCGCATCTCGACCGCGCCCGCTGGATGGCGCGTAGTGGCTACAAGCAATTGATCGCGAAGGATTAATTGCGAGCCAATTTCAACTTTGTGCAATTTTAAGTAGTTTCACGGGTCTCCTTGTACCGCTGCCCAGAGCAGCAATCAGAAGATTCGGATACTTCCCGATTCTTCAATCCTCTCAAACGTTTCACTCTGGCCAAGCTGCCCTCTGCCATAGGAGGTTGCAATGTCGGGAGAAGGCTCCTGGCGCTCAGTCGACTATGCCGAGCGCTTCAAGACCCATGACCATGCGGATTTCGCGCAGGAATTTTTGCGCCGCAACCCCGACTATGTCTGCGAGTATACCCAGGCTGAACAACGCGCTGCTGCCGATCCGGCTGGACAGGAAGAAAGGGAGGGCCTGGCTCGGCGATGGGGCCTTTGCTTTCCCCTGCGATCCCGAAAAACCGGCGAAGGATGAACCGGCGCATTGGTCGCCCGAGGTGCTTGGCACAACTATCATCCAGACGGGGGCCCAACCTGCCGGACGCTTGCTCTTGGACCAATCCTGGAATGCAGTTCATAGCTGTGAATGTTCGGACGGCCTGCACTACGTTCTGACCAGCACCTTTGGCCGCTATCGGCTGTGGCAATCGGATGTGGCAGCCGGACTTTCACCTGCCTTTCTTGTCCCAGGCGACGCGCTCACCTCCGTGCGATCCGAGGCCCTTTATCGTTTTCAGCTTGCCTGCGCAGGTCAACGGGCGGCGTTCCAAACCTCCAGTATCTCGCCAAGCGAATACCAGCGCCGCAGGCTGGCCAACATGCTGGCGATGCTCGATGGGCGCGAAGCCGGAGCCACCATCCGTGAACTTGCCTTCACTCTCGTCTATCCCAATTCGCGCCTTCTCAGAGGCGCGGAATGGAAAGCTTCGGGCGAAAAACGCCATGTACTGCGTCTGCTGCGATCGGCACTGAAATTGCGCGGCGGCGGCTACCGCTCCTTTCCCGGTTTCGACCGCTCCATCTGACGGGGGTGACCGCCTTAGCCACCCACATTCGGTCACTCCCTCCGCCGCGCCGCCCTGCGCCATCTCACTCCGCAACCAGCAGCCCTGCGCTGCAGCAACCTGTCCCAAGCGGAGATTTTCAATGGACGCCGTTCCCGCCCCGATCCGCCCGCGCTATCTGCGCACGCCCGACGCCGCCGTGCATCTGGGCCTTTCGCCGCGTACGCTCGAAAAGCATCGCTGCTTTGGCACCGGCCCGGTCTATCGCAAGCTCGGTGGGCGGATCGTCTACCGCCTCGACGATCTCGACAGCTGGGCCGAACAAGGCCTGCGCCGCTCAACCAGCGATCCGGGCAAGGGTGTGGTCCATCCCGCCAAGCGGATCGACGGCTATGCCGGTCCCGTCCGGCGCTGAAGGTCAGGCTAATGTCCACCCGCCAAACTTTTGCCCCATCCCTCTCCAGCGCGGCACAGCAGCTCGAACTGTTCGTCGGGGTCGGCGGCGACATCGCGGCGCGCGATGCGCAAGATCTGATGGCTTGGCCCTTCTTCAGCCTCGCCAAGTCGAAGCGCGTCAAACCCATCGATTTTCGTATGGGCGAGGTTGCGATCCTCGTCGAAGCGACCGCCGAACACGGTATGGCGACCATCTGGG
>CAYQVL010000002.1:0-15928 GCA_964420825.1 uncultured Sphingomonadaceae bacterium | reverse complement strand
CCCCTGTGGACAAGTCGGTGTGATGTTCGGACTATCAGGAACCCACGCGTTCGGTCGATCAGGAACCGAAAGTTCGGACTATCGGGAACCGGAATCGAGCGCAAAGCCGCAGAAATGCTGGGCTGCTGCGCCCCTTAACTATCCTAACAAGGAATCTTCCAGATTCCTGCTAACGGCGCAGCGCCTGTACACAGAGGGCGCGGCGGAGCCTCCCTCTACCAATCAGTGCATTCCGGATGGCAATCCGCCGCTCACGCACGTCACCTTGATGTGGCAGCAAGGCATACGCGAAGACTGGCTTCGCTTTGGCAAGCCGGTTGCCGAACGGATCATTGACTGGCGAACCCGCATCGAGAGCTATGCACCGGGGCAGGTGTTTGCTTTGGTCCGCTGGGCTTCCAATGATTACGGCACCGTTCGTTCAACGCTCGATATCGTGCGCGCGGTGGCCAGCGGCGAAGCCTTCACCACAGTGCCGCAAGTTGACCCTGGCGGCGAAATCCTGTTGTCGGCTCGAGGCTGGCCGAAGGTTCGCCTGACCTTTGAACTGATCGACGCCATCGAACAGGCGGGCCACGATCCGTGCGAAGTCGCACCCGATCACTGGCGGCATATGCACAACAGGCTGGCAGCGGGCATGAAGCCACGCTGTTACTCCACCCGTCGCCACCTTGCATGGCTGCGTCGCCGGAAACTGCAATCATGAAGCGGCGCACGATCCTTGTGGCAGGCACAGTTGCGGCGGCAGCACTGCTGAGTGCTGCTCTGCCCATGTCGCGCATTCTTCTCTGGAATATGACCGCCAGCGTGCCAATCGGCCTCTATCATATTCGCGGGACTGCGAGCCTCCATGTCGGCGAGCGGGTGGCCATCGATCCGCCGCTCAGGCTGCGCACCTATCTCGCTGAGCGCGGCTATCTATCCTCCGGTGTCCCGCTGCTGAAGGAAGTCTCAGCGCTGCGCGGCGACACCGTGTGCCGCCATGACCTCGTCATCATGATCAATGGCGAACCGGCAGGCGAGGCGCGTGCGCTCGACAGCCGGGCGCGCCCGCTACCTGACTGGCAGGGCTGCCGCACCATCGGCGCTGATGAGATTTTCGTCATGAACCGCCGCGCGCCCGGCAGCTTCGACGGGCGCTACTTTGGACCGATTCCGCGCGCGCACGTGATCGGACGCGCAAACCCTGTCTGGACCGACGAAGCGGGCAAGGGCGAGCATGTCTGGTTCGCCCGTCCGCATTTGATCCCAATCGCCAACACCAACCCCAACGACAACCAGGAGACCAGACCATGACATGTATCGGCACATTCATCGCGCGCGCCGATGGCTTCGAAGGACGCCTGCAAACGCTGACGATCGACAGCGCCTTGACCATTGTCCCTGCTGAGCCGGGCGAAGCCGAAAACACACCGGACTACCGCATCATGGCTGGCGAGGGCGATACCGCCTTCGAGGTCGGTGCAGGTTGGAAGCGCGTCGGCGACAAGGCGGGGGCCTATATCGCGGTCCTGATCGACGATCCGGCGCTCGTGCAGCCGCTGCGCGCGAATCTGTTCCAGTCGGACCCGCGCACTCATGTGCTGATATGGTCGCGCCCCTCGCGCCGCGAATCGAAGGACTGAGCGATGCGCGACCATCGACTGGTCTTTGCGGCCTTGGCTGCATTGGTCTGGGCCTACCCGGCTTCCCTTCATGCGCAGGCCGGTTCAACCGCTTCGCAAGCACAGCGCATCGATATCGACGTCCACGTGCGCGAAGCGGCACAGCGCTTCGGTATTCCTGACCACTGGATCTATGCGGTGATCCGCATCGAAAGCGCGGGCCGGACGCGCGGTGTGTCATCCGCCGGTGCCATGGGCTTAATGCAGCTGATGCCCGGAACCTGGGCGCGCCAGCGCGACCGGTTTGCACTGGGAAGCGATCCTTTCGATCCGCGTGACAACATCATGGCAGGAACGTCTTACCTGCGTGAAATGTATGACCGCTACGGCGCGCAAGGTTTCTTGGCCGCCTACAATGCGGGGCCGGGACGGTATGAGGCGTGGCTTGGCGGACGGCGTTCGCTCCCGCTCGAAACGCGCCGCTATGTCGCCAAGATTGCGCCGATGCTGCGGGCGGAACGCATTTTCGTTGGAGCAAACACGCAGCCTCAGAGCGCGTCGCCCACAGGACTTCCGCGCCCGACAAACGCGGCACCGCCCGCGAACGAGGCTGGAGAACCCGACGTTCCAGCCAACCCATTCGCCAGCCCGGCGGTGCCCGCGCATGACCTGTTTGCACCTGTCTCCACAGTCAGCGATCAGTGATGCCTGTAATCATGCTCTCGCGCCCGGCTTCGTCCGATGGCGAAGCTGGGCGAAGGATGGCGGGAAGCATCAGAAAGGGGAAAGGAGGATGGCGAGATAAAAGCACCGCCGTCGGCTGGGGTGCAGGTGGTTGGTTTTGCTCGGCAATATACGCCGTCTTGCCACAGGCCCTGCCGTCGCTTCGTCTGAATTACCGAATGCTTTCAATGGCAGATGCGCCGTCGCACTCTTCCAACTCCCATGGTTGATGATGATTTCGACATCAGGCCGGGCCGCTCGCGTGACAGCGGCGCGCACTCCTACCGCAAAGCCAACACGCTGGTTAGCCGGGTGCTCCAGGTCTCGCGCCGGGCGGGGTACACACCGCTTGGTCGCGGCAAGTCCGGGCGCGGCACTGGTCATCTCGGACGTGGCAGGCGGGCCGCGCTTCAGCAGCGTCGAAGCCCGCATCAGCGGCGCGTTGTCATCAAGGCGCGTGTTGTCCGCCACAAGGGCGCGCGGTTTCGTTCGGCTCCGCTTGCCCGCCACATCACCTATCTCCAACGCGACGGTGTCACCCGCGATGGATCGGACGGCCAGATTTTCGATACCGGTTCCGATCAGGCCAATGGCGAGGCCTTCGCCGAGCGCTGCGAGGACGACCGTCACCATTTCCGCTTCATCGTCTCGCCAGAGGATGCAAGCGAGATGGCGGACCTGCAGACTTTCACACGCGAGATGATGGAGGACATGGCGAGCGATCTGGATACGAAGCTCGACTGGGTCGCGGTCGATCACTGGAACACCGACAATCCGCATATCCATGTGCTGGTCCGGGGTGTGGCGAGCGATGGCAAGGACCTCGTGATCGACCGCGCCTATATCAGCGAGGGGCTGCGCGCCCGGGCCGAAGAGCGGGTGACAGTGGAACTCGGCCCGCGCAGTGAGCGCGATATTCAAAACGCGCTGCGGCGCGAAGTCGATGCCGAACGCTGGACCTCGCTTGACCGCCGATTGCAGCGGCAGCGCGACGATCTTGGTGTGGTCGACCTGCGCCCCGAGGCACCAAGGGCGCGCAAGGATCGAAGCTTGCTGCTAGGCCGTGCGCAGGCACTCGAACGCATGGGTCTGGCCCAGCGCGTCGGTCCGGCCAGTTGGACGCTGGCTGCTGATATCGAACCGACACTGCGCGAACTGGGTGATCGTGGCGATATCATCAAGACCATGCACCGGGCGATGACCGGACAGGGACTGACTATCGACCCTGAGCGCTTTGCCTTGCATGGTCGCACCGATGATGAAGGGATCATTGGCAGGCTGGTCGAGCGCGGGTTGCACGACGAACTGACGGGTGAGGCCTATGCGATCATCGACGGCGCGGATGGTCGCACCCACTATCTGCGTTTTCCCGACATTGAGCGGACCAGCGATGCCCCGCCGGGCGCCGTCATTGAGGCCAGCGGTTGGACCGATCGCAAAGGACGGACGCAAGTAAACCTGCTCGTCCGATCCGACCTTTCAATCGAGGCACAGATTCGTGCGCGCGGTGCGACATGGCTCGACCGGCAGCTGGTGTCGCCGCGTCCCGAGACGCTGCCGGACGGGTTTGGGTCAGAGGTTCGCCATGCACTGGACCAGCGGGCGGAGACTCTGATCGATGAGGGGCTGGCCCAGCGAAAGGGACAGCGCATCGTCTTTGCGCGCGGCCTACTCGATACGCTCAGAGACCGCGAACTGACCGACGCGGGCGAGGCCCTAGCGGCGCGACACGGTGGTACCGCTCAGCCCGTCAATGCTGGAGACCATGTCGCTGGTATCTACCGCGAGCGGGTGACGCTGGCATCTGGCCGCTTCGCCATGATCGACAATGGCATGGGTTTCCAGCTCGTCCCCTGGCGGCAGGATATGGACCGCCATCTGGGGCAGGCCGTGACCGGCAGAATCAACCAGCGCGGCGGCGTCGACTGGAGCTTTGCCCGCTCGCGCGGCCCAGCCATCTGAGGAACCATGCCCATGACACAAATCTTGACAAAAGCACCACATGACGCTTATAAACGCATCAGGAGAAGCGATATGGCAAGTGCAGCTTTTGAACCAGTCGAAGCCTCGCGCGGCCTTCAAACCTTTGCGGGCGATGATGATCGCCGCCGCCTGACCGGCGTGGCGGTGAAAGCCGTGCTTCGGCTTGTCGAGGCCTGGGGTGGCAGCAACGCCGAAGGCGCTGCGCTGCTCGGCGTGTCCGAGAGCACTTGGGACCGGATGAAGGCGGGGACTTGGGAAGGCGTGCTCAGTCAGGACCAGCTGACCCGTGCCTCGGCGCTGATCGGCCTGTTCAAGGGGCTGCATCTGCTCTTTGCCGACGACATGGCTGATCGCTGGCCGAAACTTGCGAACAAGGCACCCGTGTTCGACCGGCTCTCGCCCGTGCAAGCGATGATCACGGGCGGTATTCCGCGCATGCTCGAAACCCGGCAATATATCGATGCGCTGCGTGGCGGGCTTTGAGGCTCAGCCAGGCCTGCCATTGGTTCGTGAAGCGTTTGACCGGACCATCAGGCTCGTCGCCAGTGCGCGTTTGCGCGAGGCGGTGATGGCACCGCTTGCCGACGGTGAGGATGATCTGGCGCTCCTCGCTGAAATCGAAGGTGCCACCAGCGGCAGGCTGATCGCGGAGGAGCGAGGCCTTGGCGGTCTGACTGCCGACGAACTGGTGCACGGCGTGCCGCATACCCGCTTCATCAATGCCAGCTTCGCCTATGCCAAGCCGCGTGGACCCAACCGCTTCAATCCCGCTGAACGCGGCGCATGGTATGCCGCGCTTGCCGTTGAAACCTGTATCGCAGAAGTAGGTCATCACCTGACGAGGGCGCTGGCCGATGCGGGCGATTTCAACGCTGTCGTCGAATATGGCGAAATGATCGCCAGCATGTCGGGCATCTTCATCGATCTGCGGGCGCAGCCCAATCATCCCAGTCTCGATCCCGATGCTGCGAAGGGCTATCCGGCAGGCAATGCGCTGGCGGCTCAGGCACGCGGCGAAGGGCACAACGGGATCATCTATCCTTCGGTGCGCCATCAAGGCGGAACCTGCATTGCCGCGCTCTGGCCCAACGTCGTACAATCGGTCGTTCAAGGGGCCATGTATCGGCTCACATGGTCTGGCGAGCCGGAGTTCGCTTGGGAAGCCAACTAACCGCCCGTTTCTTTGCCTGCGCTAGACTGCGCTTCCCAAATGAAGCGCTTGAATTGCAGCCCGCATTCGGCCTGGTGCCTCCCGAAAGGAGGCACCATGTCGGCAACCAAGATCCTGTGGGGCCAGATCCTCGCTGTCTTCGCTCTCACTCTGGCAGGCATCTGGGCCAGCACCCAATGGACCGCAGCAGCTCTCGGCTACCAGACCCAGTTGGGCGCCGCTTGGTTCAATGCCTTCGGCCATCCCGTCTATCCGCCCTATGCCATCTTCTGGTGGTGGTTCAGCTTTGAAGCCTATGCGCCGCGCATCTTCGAAACTGGCGGCATGATCGCAGCCTCAGGCGGTCTCGCCTCGTTGGTCGTGGCGATCGCCATGTCGGTCTGGCGCGCCCGCGAGATCAGGAACAGTGCCACCTATGGCTCGGCGCGCTGGGCAACCCGGTCCGAAATTGCCAAGGCAGGCCTTCTCGCTGGCAAAGGCGTCGTCATCGGCCAGCACGCCAATCTCTATTTGCGCCATGACGGCCCCGAACATGTTCTGTGCTTTGCGCCGACCCGCAGCGGCAAGGGCGTGGGGCTGGTCATCCCGACACTGCTGACCTGGCCGCACTCGACCATCGTGCACGATATCAAGGGTGAGAACTGGGACCTGACCGCAGGCTTTCGTTCGCACTTCAGCCGCGTGCTGCTGTTCGATCCGACCAACGAGGCATCGGCGGCCTACAACCCCCTAATGGAAGTCCGGCGTGGTACTAACGAAGTCCGCGACGTGCAGAACATCGCTGACGTACTGGTCGATCCAGAAGGCTCACTTGAGCGCCGTAATCATTGGGAAAAAACCAGTCATGCGCTGCTGGTCGGGGCGATCCTGCATGTGCTCTATGCCGAAGCCGAAAAAACCTTGGCAGGCGTTGCGGCCTTCCTGTCAGATCCCAAGCGCTCGATCGAAGCAACGCTCGCCGCAATGATGATGACCCCGCATCTGGGCGATGATGGCGTGCACCCGGTAGTTGCGAGCGCTGCTCGTGAATTGCTCAATAAGTCCGAGAATGAACGATCAGGCGTGCTGTCGACCTCGATGTCGTTTCTTGGTCTTTATCGCGATCCAGTGATTGCGAAGGTGACACGGCAATGCGACTGGCGAATTTCCGATCTGGTTGATCCCGCGCGCCCGGTCACGCTCTATCTGGTCGTGCCGCCATCGGACATCAGCCGCACAAAGCCGCTGATCCGTTTGATCCTCAATCAATTGGGGCGGCGTCTAACCGAGGATCTTTACGAAGGCACTGAACGCCGACGCCTGCTCTTGATGCTTGATGAGTTCCCGGCGCTTGGTCGGCTCGACTTTTTCGAGAGCGCGCTGGCCTTCATGGCGGGATACGGCATCAAGTCTTTCCTGATCGCGCAATCGTTGAACCAGATCGAAAAGGCCTATGGCCAGAACAACGCGATCCTCGACAACTGCCATGTGCGCGTCTGCTTCGCCACGAATGACGAACGCACCGCTAAGCGCGTCTCGGAATCGCTTGGTACCGCCACCGAAATGCGGGCCATGAAGAACTATGCCGGACATAGGCTGTCGCCCTGGCTTGGCCATTTGATGGTCTCGCGCTCCGAAACTGCTCGCGCCCTGCTGACGCAGGGTGAGATCATGCAATTGCCCCATACCGACGAAATCGTGATGCTAGCTGGCGCGCATCCTATCCGTGCGAAGAAGGCGCGCTACTATGCCGATCCGCGGCTCAAAAAGCGGATCGAAGCGCCACCGACCCCGCAGCAGTCAGTCGACACGGGAGCTGCCGGTGACTGGGAGGGCACGATTGTTAAAGCCGTACAACGAAGGGGACGTTCCGCCACCAAGTCCGAGTGGGAGAATGATGAGGCCGAGGCCGAAGGCGGAATTCGGCGCGAACCGGAATTGCCTGAGCACGAAGACATTGCGCCAGCACTTGCACCCGTGCGCAATGAATTCGATTTTGAGGACAGGAGCGATGCTGACATCGCGAGCACCAATCGCGGACTGGCCGACCAGATGCGCGCCAACGCCAGGCGCGCGGCGCTTGATCCGAACGATGGGATCGAACTGTGAGCAAGGGCAATCGGATCAAGCACACCTTTCGGTTGCCTCCAGACCTCTCGCGGCAACTGGCAGACTACGCCGGTCGCAAGCGGGTGTCCCAGGCATCGGTGGTGGAGGCAGCGGTTGCATCATTCCTATCGCCGGATGGATCCGAGCGGATGGAGGCGGCGTTCAGTCGCCGTCTGGACCGGATTTCGCGGCAGTTGGACAAGCTCGACTATCATGTCGAAGTGGGGAATGAAGCTATTGCACTCTTTGTTCGCTTCTGGCTCGGCGTAACCCCCTCGATGCCGGACGATGAGCCAAGTTCGGCTAAGGCTGCAGGCGAACAACGGTTCGGAAATTTCGTTGAAGCGTTGGCTCGGCGCGTTGAGCAAGGTCAACGACTCTCGAGCTTCGTCGATGAGAAAGTCCGCTAAGCGCCCTCATCCCGGACGTAGTAGCTAACGCTGTCAAAGGTCCAAAGCTGTCATTCCCCATTTAGCCTTGAACGATCAGGCTTAGAAGCGGGTTTAGCCAGTTACTACCGTCCTTGGGGCGGGCTTGTGACGACCAGCTCTGGATCGCGCTCATCATACTCACGCGCGAACTCCTCATCGGTCCATTCGCCATCGCCGTAGTCGGCTTTGTCGAAAATGTTCCACGCCCCGTTTTCGTCGGGAGCCATCCCGAACAGTGGGCCGACGAAGGGGCAGTTGGGCACAAAGTACGTCAAAATGAACGGATGAGTCTCCCATTCCTTCTTGATGAAAATGTGCCCCTTGGTGCCAGAGATGAACCACGGCCGCACTCCGTGGCTCCCGAACTGCTGTTCGATGATCGTTCGCATGTGAATGATGGCGGCTAGCGAGTCTTCGCGAAGCGTTGAGTAAGTGCCCGCGTTGAAGTGGATCGAGCGATGCCGGAGAACCTTAAGCGCACGGAACTCGACCGCTGCTTCGGGCAGAAGAATGCCCCAAGCCTCAAGCGTGTCGATGGGCACTTCCCATCTGTCGAAAGAATTCTTGCGATAGACTTGCTTGTATTGGATCGTTCCTTTGAAGGATTCGCGCATGTCCAAGATTAGGTGATTGAGAATGCGCTCCCCCAAAGCGCACGCGGCAACTAGCGCGGGGTAATAGTCGGCCATCACGAAGGAACGCCGAACCTGCTCAAAGAAGCGGTTGTGGTAGGCCAGCACCGAAATCGGCTTAGCACCGATCGCGAGAAAATTCTCAACCTTCTGATCGATGGCCTGCTCGCCAAACTCGGCGATAAGGCTCGTGCGAATGTTCTCTTGATTGGCTGCCCACAACTGCTTGACCTGCGCGTCCCAATGCTCCTCGATCTTCATGCCGAGGGTCATCGCTCGCGTGTCGAAATCCATGCCCCAGCTTAGTAAGCGGCGGCGTCCAGCGTCGGGAATACTCGTTCGCAATTGCTCGAAAGTCGCATCACGCGGCATGTCGTAGATCGTCGCGCGCGTGTTTACTTCGCGCGCTAACAATGGATCGTCGGCAGACATCAGTAACGCATCCGGCGCGTGATCTTCGCTTCGCTGTCCTCCCAATCAGCATCACGCAGGTAGCTTTCTTCAAGTTCGTGTAGCATCGCTGCAACGCGAGGGTGCGTGTATTCCATAGACTGCGCCCAATCAGCGTATTTGGCGGCAATGCCTCGCTCCTGAGTCCCTCCTTCGCCGCGCCAGTGCGCCCCCCGTGAGTTACGCATTGCGACGGTAAGACCGCGAGACAAATGCTTGTTCATGACCTGCTCGAGCGTATCTCGAACAGGCAGGCAGGGCCAGATGCCGTCCTCCGCTTCCGGCGCGTGCGACAAAAGCTTGCCGATCATCTGGTCCCCAATGTCGCCCCTCGCAATCGCCGTGCAACCGGCGCGGGCCTGTTCCACCCAAGAGACGATACGGTCTGCGACTAGTGCTCCGTTGTCATCATGCCCAGGGATCACGCTAAGGCGGTCAAGCATTTTGTAACACGAGCTTGCCCTATTCGATCGCTGCGCCTCGGTGAGCTCTGGTTCGGGGGCGTCTTCTCCGTCGTCATCGCGGATGAAGCTGTACTTGATGGCCTCGACGAACAGCGCCGGATGCGCTTCGATCCGGCGCTCAAGATTAACGAGACCAACATCCTTGTCTTCGTCGAAGATGTCGACGAATTGGAACTCGAGGCCTGCCATGTCATCGGTGCCAATCTGTTGGCTCGCGTTCAACAGCTTGAAGGCATCGCGGAGATGGTGGGGGTCGAGCAAATAGCTCTTCGACGTTTCATTTGATCCATGCGCGATGGCACTAAGGAGATCAAACACGTCTTGAATGCGCAACTCCTTGAGGTCGAAATGAGCGAAGTTGAAGGCTGCGCGCGGTCGGCCCGCTTCGACCAGCTTTTTAACTGCATATCGCACATCGTCATCTGTTCGGTTCCAACCCGGCGCGATGTCCTGCCAATAGCGCGATTGCAGATCGTCACTAAATTTTTCCACCACGTTCCAAGTCGATAGCTCGAACGGAGCGATGAGAAAGATCGAAAGCCTGACTTCGTCGGGCTGATCGGCAATCAACGGTCCGAGCAATCCTAGCTTGCGATTAGTAGCCTCTGCAAGCACGCCGCCAATGAAGGATGCCTTGCCGCCGCTAACGGCTTCACCGCCGACGACTTCAAGGAGCGCTGCCTTGAGGGGGGCCAGGTCGATGATAGCCTTCGACAAATACCAACCTGCGGTGTGCTGCGCCTGTCCGGAGTCAGCCAAGCGGAAAACCTCACTTATGCCGCCATGCGCGAGCACTTCTTCAATAGCCGACTGGCGCAGCTGGGAAATACGCTCGTCGCGCTTCTTGTAGTCGAACTCTTCGTCTGCAATTTCATCTGCGGATTCGTCCACCCAAGCTTGCTTGAACAGCCAAGAGTGGCGGAGCACAGGGTCGGTAGGCTCAAGAGCTTTGTATGCGGCGCGCGAGCGTTCATCGACGTCGCCGTCGTCTTCCCGCTTCCGCCGCCGCAACGCGCGGCGCGTGAACGTAGAAACCCTGATCTTCTCGCGAAGTGCCGCACGATCCGAGTCGTCGGCGCCCTTGATCCAGTCATCGACGACATCCCAAACTTGTGCCCTCAACGACTCGTCCAGCCCATCGAGATTCTGAACCAAGTCGCTGATGGTCGAGAGCGTATGGTTCGGCCATGCGAGCGCCGTTTGTAGCGCGTGCATCGCAAACTCGTTGACTTCCCAGCGAGAAACAACGTTTCCGTAGCCGTGGCCGTCGGGCCGCCACTGCGGCTTGTGACTAAAATGACCGATCCGGGAGCCTTGCTCGAATTGTTCGATTAAAATTGGCCAAGCGACGCATGGATAGGTTTCGGCAAGTTTCGAGAGTGCCTTTTTCCGCGCTTCCAGATCGGCGCTTGTCTGCGGCATCCATGAGCGGAAGATCGCCGACAAACTCGACGACGGCTTGTTGACCAAATTGTCGTCAATGACTCGCTCTGCCAATCTGCCGAGGACCAGGACGGTGCGCATGAAGAGCCGCTCCGACCACGCGAGATTTTCGAGCGCCCACAAAAGCCCAGTCCGATCCGACCTTCCGAACATGACGTTCGACAGGGGTTTCATCAGCGCAAGCGAAGCTGGTTCATTCGTCTTGAGATCAGCTTCGATGATAGAAAGAAACGGCTCCGGGGCCGCTTCGGAATAGAGCGGAAGATCGCTCGATTGTGATTCCAGCGTGTGAAGAGTGAGCGGTTCCAAGATTTCCCGCACGAGGATTTCAGCGCGCCATTCGGTGTTAAAGTTCAAACGCTCCTTGAAGAGTTCAGCGCCGTATACGGAAAGCAGCACCAAGGACTCCGCGATACCGTCTCGCAGCGCACCAGAGATTTCACGTGACTTGCCGTAGATTCCCGCGGCCCATTGCTTGTCTTCGGCTAATTCAAGCGCGGGATCGGGTTCTCCTAGCACCAAGCTTGCGACGGTGAAGAACCGCTCAAGATCGGCTTCAAGGATCACATCCTTGATGGCGAAAAGCGCGTCGATTTTGGAAACGACGCCGCGATACCCGCCTACCCGCCATACGGGAGTGCTCTCCAGCGGCAGCAGATCATTAAGACGACGCTCGAGTTCATCGAACCCTACATCATCCGAAAGCGCTTCAAGCATAGCTTGGTCGGCCTCGTTATTGGCCTTCCACGCGCCAGCGAGCAGGAAGGGCACGATCTGCGCTGCGATCTTCTTGTCTTCTGCCCAATCCGGCTTCCGAATGGCGGGCAGTTGCGAGAGCCGACGGCGAAGCACGGTCGGCGAACGCCCCGTTTCGCGACTAAGCGTCTGAACGCGCTCGTGGGCAATGCCCATATCCGTAAGCGCCTTTTCAAACGCCTCGAAGTTCAGGGTTTCGAGCGTGATGTCCGGGTCGGAGGCGGTAGCATTGCGTGGATAGACGATGAAAGAAGGCATCGAAGCTTGGTAGGGCGCGAACTCCTTTTCGACTTCGCGCGACAAAATCACTGGAATGAAGTTCGAGACCTGAGCGGCGAGCTTGCCGAGCGTGCCGGATTCGCGAAATACGATCACACGATCTCTGAAGCTTCCGAGATCCGGATCGTCGGCGGCGAACCCGGCACTAAGAAACGCAAGTGCCTCGTCGCGCGAGTCCGCCGAAATAATAATCGGCTTGTATTTGTCGGACGTGACGGCGCGTTTCAACGTCGAGCGATAAGCGGTGAGCGCGTCGTCGAACAGCGACGGCGTCAATTGGGGCTCGCAATCGGCCGCCCAAATTTTCCAACCCTCATCAAGCGCGATCGCGCCGTGCGCGTTCTGCTGGGTTTCGTTGGCGAACCAAATCTGGCCGGGGATGGACTGCTCAAGCCATTGCTCAAGGTCGCTCGCATCGTAGACGCGAACATCCTTCCATTGTTTCTCATTCCTGCGCGCTTTTACCCATTGGTCTTTGCCCGCCCAACTACGCGGCGTGACGAAAATGAAAGTCATCTTCTTGCGATCGGCGGCATCAACGCCTTTCACGCTCTTGGCAAAGTCGCCGTCGGCCTTGCCTTTCGGGTCCTGATTGACGCCGAACTCCCACCCCGAACGGCCCTGCGGCACCCAAGGCGTAGCGCCCTTCGCTTCGACTTCACCATCCCACCCACGGCGCTCGCTGTCGTCGTTGCCGGGGAAGTCGACCTTCGTAAGTCCCGACCCCGTCGAGTTCACGAGCGTGCGCAGAAACACCGAAAGCCGCTGGCGCGGCATGATTCCTGATCCGCCCCAGGATTCGATCTTCGAAGCCTTGAGCTGGAGAAACGGCGGGACGTATGAGCTGATTACAGGGCTAAGGTCTGCGCGCTTCGGCTGTGCCGCATCCCATGCGCTTTGCAAGTCGAGCAACTTTCGGGCGGGCCGGCCGAACGCAACTTCGAGGCGCGCGGCCATTTCCTGTGAAAGGTCGGACTTGCCGTTGAGGAAATTGGACAAAGCGACGCGGCTCACATCGAGCTTTTTCGCAGTGGTGGTGACGTTCATGCCCTTGGGGATGAGGTTTTCTCGGACATAGAGGCCGGGGTGCTGGGGGCTGTTTTTTTCAGTCATGTCGGATCATACAACAATAACTGTAAACTGTAAAGCATCACTTTACAGTTTCTGCTACACACTGCCGATCGGAAGCGTCTCGTTGCTCCTACCGTTTCAGCGATCTTTGGAGGTTGGGCGCGCTAGCTATCGACGCTGGTAGCAGTGAAAAGTGGTTGGATTATCGGTCGCTAGGCCAGATAATAAGATCATGCCGATTTTTAGATACTTTGCCAAAGAAGAACACGCGCGCGATCTGATCGAAAACGGCCGAGTGCGCTTTTGTACGCTTGGCACCTATCATGTCTTCGAGGACAATGAAGTTCGCCGCGACCCGAGTGACGGATTGCTGCGCTATAAGCCTGAAGGCGGTGTGACGATCAATCTGGGAGATCGGCCGTTTCAGAACAACATGGCTTTCGTGTCGGTTGTGAAAGTGAATGACATCTACGTGTATTGCATGAGCAACACGCTTTCAGAGGAGTTGGCCGCGCGGTTCAACAGCCCTTTCTGCGTTGAAATTCAGCATTGCCTTGGCTTCATCGGGCGCATTCGTCGTCATGTGCGGCTGCGCTCGCGACTTGACCATGCCAACGTCTTCGCCCGGTCCATCGACTATCGCGGACTAGAACGTGAACCGGGCGCGGATTGGGCTCTCCCCGAACGCTTGGCTTTCATCAAGCCCGGGCCTTTCGCTTGGCAAGACGAGTTCCGTGTCGTCATCGGCAACAAAGGCGCGCTCGGCGTGGAGAACGTGGACACTCACTTGGAAGCCGATGGCCGCAACCTTGCCGTTGCATACGAAGAGCGCGATCCGCTCGTGCTGCAGCTCGGCGACATCTCAAGGATCGCGGCGCTGCGCAAATTTTGAACCAGCCATCGGAAAGGCGCTTGGACATCGTTTCTAATTTGGAAACCCCTGAAACAACAGGCCCAATGGTGCTGAAGCGGCCCTATCGAAGGGCCCAAACGTCGTTCTGGAGGAGATGTGTCCGCTCCGGCGTTCAACTACCCGAAAGCGGCCAGACCGCTAGCGGCCCAATTCCCGCCGGTCCGGAATGCGCCCAATTTCGGTCGTTGCGCCTACCTGTAAGCTCACCCGGAACCGGACGTCATTGCCTTGTGGCTGCCTCGCTCTACCATTTCACGATCGGCCAATCAGGACCGAGGAGAAATGTGGCTGGTACTCTCAGTTTGATACCGCGCCCATCGCCTTCACTCGCCTCCCAGCGCAAGGCGCTTCCAGTCGGGAAAGCCGCTGCGCTCGACGATCGCGCGCAGCGTCCCAGCTACAAGCCGGTCGGCCGCATCAAGATCGACGGGCTTTTTCTTAGGGAACTTGCCGGTGTGCACTGCCGTCGAGCGCGCGGTATAAAGATCGCGCATTAACTCGAACACGGCGGTCCGCTCGTCAGCATCCGTCCCGATTAGCCACGCGGCGCGGCTCGCAATCTTGTAGGTGATCTCGGCGTTCGAACGGCCCGCGTCGTGCATGAGGATGATCTCTGCCGCCATGCCGAGATCGAGAGCGCGATCAACGGGGTCGAGAAACAAGCGCGAACGGCCGAGCCGGTCGATTGCACGCTGGACGACGTCGCGGTCGGCGACCTTGTCGAGACCGTTAAATATCTTGGCCAACCTCTCGGCATCGATCGGCACTGATACGTGGGGGCGAGGGGCATGGGGGCGCGAGGTGATCGTGCCGTCGACCTGGAACAGCGCGCGTCGATCCGCCATGATCACCGAGATGGGGAGCTCCAGGCCGCCCGGAGAAGCGAGGAGACAAGCGCGGCGGAAGCGCTCCTTGACTACTTCGCGTGCTTCGCGATCGGGGGTGGTTGTAATATCGCCTTCGTCGATTGAATTATCGGACAACCGCGCGAATGCCGGTGTCACTTCGTAACTCTGGACCAGAAACCCAGTACCTTCGGGCATCATACCCCATTGATAGCGATGGCCGTAGCCGGTGATGTCTTCGAACAACGGCAGGTGCGGGACCAGCCGCACACCTGACGTCAGTGCGATTTCCTTGTCCACCACAATCCCGATCGCCGGAGATACTTCCTCGTATTGCGCGCTGTTACGCGCCACTTCTGCGTTGAAGGCGGCGATCACATCTTCGGGCTTGAGCTTTTCGACCAGCCTGCCGATCGCCCATTCGCCAAAGCGACCATCGATCTGCGCGCTCATTCCGTCCCCGCTATAGACGCGGGTCGTGGCGTAATCGCGAAACGTTGGCGTCTCGCGCAGGATGCGGTCGGCGCGGCGAGCCGCTTCGCCGTGCCACTGGGCGAAATGCTTGCCACGATGGATTTCCGCCAGTTCCACGGCAAGTCCTTCAAATAGGGCAATCGCGGCGTCCTTACTGGTCATCGCACGATCATGGCCATTCGATGGCAATTAACAAGCGCAGCAATCATTCGCAGGACTGAACTTATTGAATCATTATTGCTGAAAATTCGAACCTCAGCCCCGGCGGCCGAGTTTTTCCACACAATAGGCCCACATGCTAACCTTGAAGGCGACTGGCTTCCTAGACGGGCGATGTTGCTTGAGCCTTATCCTGAGAATTAACGGACTATTCCGAGGATGAGGTGGTTACGTCTGCGCGACAAACGCATTTGCACCATGGTGACTGGCGATCTGCCTGAGCGCCTCTTTGATTCCTGTTTTGTGCGAGATATCGATAGTTGCTGCCGACAGAAATCGATGGCTGTGCGGCACCACAAATGTACCGGTCACACCCGGCGTTGCCTCGAGCTCGCCATGGTGCGGGTAAAGCAAAGTCAGTGCCTCACACTCGTAGAGCTGA
>CAYQVL010000001.1:3088-23814 GCA_964420825.1 uncultured Sphingomonadaceae bacterium | reverse complement strand
CCCTGACCATCGAAACGGTAGGTCACCGCTGTGATGATTTCGAGCGGCTCGGCCCACTCAGCGCCTTCGGGCGGCGTCGCGGCCTCGCCGAGCTTGAGCGCCTCGTCGGGAACGAGCATCGTATAGGCGATGGTTTCGCCGCCGGGCGACCAGGCGATGCTGCCGGGCGAATTGGGAAGCCCGGTGATCCGCACCGCCTCGCCGCTCGCCATCCAGCGCACGAACATCTGCGCCGCGCCGCCCTCGGCGGTCGAGATATAGGCGAGGCGGGCGCCGTCGGGCGACCAGCGCGGCTGGCTGTGCGCGCCGGGGCCGGTGACCAGCGGCATCTGTTCGCCGCTGCGCGTGTCGATCAGCCAGATCGTCGGATGGAAGCGATCGGTCATGATGTCGCCCGACTGGCGGACATAGGCGATCGAGCGGCCGTCGGGGCTGATCTGCGGATCGGCGGCGACTTCGAGCGAGAAGAGATCGCGGCCGGTGAGCAGCGGTTCGGGGCCGGTGGCGGGCGCGGCGAGCGACGGTGTCGCCATAACCAACAGAATTCCAGCCCAAAATTTCTTCACCATGCAAGCCCCCTTTACCGGATTATACGCTGCGCTTCTTAAGACGGCAAAGCGGGTCGCGGCAAGCGGTCTCGCCTGCCCTTCCGGAACGGCCCGAGCTCGCGCAAAAATTCGATCTCGCGATCGACCGCCGCGCGCTCGGCTTCGAGATAGTCCGCCACCGCGCGGCGGAAGCCGGCGTCGGGAAGGAAATGCGCCGACCATGTCGGCACCGGGGCGTAGCCGCGTGCGAGCTTGTGTTCGCCCTGCGCGCCGGCTTCGACGCGCGCGAGCCCGCGTTCAATGGCAACTTCGATCGCCTGATAATAGCAAAGCTCGAAATGGAGGAAGGAAATGTCGGTGTTGCAGCCCCAATAGCGGCCGTAGAGCGCGTCTTCGCCGATCAGGTTGAGCGCGCCGGCGATCGGCTCGCCATCGCGGCGCGCGAGGATGAGCAAGGTCCGGTCGGCCATGCGTTCACCGAGCAGCGAGAAGAATTCGCGCGTCAGATAGGGCCGACCCCATTTGCGTTGCCCCGTATCCTGATAGAAATCCCAGAAGATATCCCAATGCGCCTCGGTCAGATCGCTCCCGCCGATATGTTCGATGGCGAGCCCTTCGACGGCGCGGGCGCGCTCCTTGCGGATCGCCTTGCGCTTACGCGACGAGAGCGCGGCGAGGAAATCGTCGAAGCAGGCATAGCCGTCATTGGCCCAGTGAAACTGGCTGCCTTCGCGGATCAGCCATCCGGCGCGTTCGAAAACAGGCACTTCGTCCTGCGCGATGAAGGTCGCGTGCGCCGAGGAGAAACGGTTGTTGAGCGTGACCGCCTCGATCGCGGCGATCAGCGCGGGAAGATAGGCGGTATCGCGCGCGAGCAGGCGCCGCCCCGGCACCGGGGTGAACGGCACCGCGACCTGGAGCTTGGGATAATAACGGCCGCCGGCGCGCTCCCAGGCGTCGGCCCAGGCATGATCGAAGACATATTCGCCCTGGCTGTGCGCCTTGACATAGGCAGGCGTCACGGCGGCGAGACTGCCGTCGGGCGCATCGATCGCGAGCGGGACGGGCTGCCAGCCGGTTTGCGCCGAAACGCTGCCCGATTCTTCGAGGATCGAGAGAAAACCATGGTTGATAAACGGGTTGCCGCTTCCGGCGCAGGCGTCCCATTCGCTCGCCTTGAACGAGCACACACCATCGGCGATTCGCGCGATAACGGGTTCGGGATCGCCCTCGCTCATGGCGTCTCGTAGATGATCTGGTCGGCGTGCTCGGCGGCGGTGGCGCGCTGCTCATCGCTGCGCACGGTCCAGGTCAGCAGCGGTACGCCGCTGGCGCGCAGGCCCTCGGCGAAAGCAGAGGGCAGATCGCGAATGTCATAGGCGAGGAAATGGGGCCGCGCGCGGAAGACCGAGGCCGACCGGCTAACCGCGCCCTTGAGCCGCCCGGCAAGCGAGGTTTCATCCTGCTCGGTGACGACGAGGCCGCGCACGATATGCCCCGCCTTGCGCGCGAACCAATGCCCGACTTCGGGATTGAACGACATCACCGCGACTTCGCCGGTATAGCCCTCGAGCGCCTCGGCAACCGGCCGGCAGAGCTTCTTGACCTTGCGATTCCGGCTCTTGATCTCGATGAGCAAGGGCGCGCGTCCGGCGACCAGATCGAGCATCTCGGCGAGCCGGGGGATCGTCTCGCCACCGCTCTTGAAATGGATCGCGTCGAGCTTCTTCGCCTTGCGATCGGTAAACGGGCCGGTCTTCCGGGTCAGCCGGTCGAGGTCATCATCGTGAAAGGCGAAGGCAACGCCATCCTGCGAGATCTGGACATCGGTCTCGATACCATGGCCCGCCGCGATCGCCGCTTCGAACGCGGCGCGGCTGTTCTCGACGACGCCCTCGCCGTGCAGACCGCGATGGGCGAAGGGCGCGCGCCTCAGGAAAGCGATGTCAGCCACCGGAAACCGCGACGATCGCATCGATCTCGACCGCCACGCCAAGCGGCAGGACCGGAACGCCGACGGCGCTGCGCGCATGACGGCCGGGCTCGCCGAAGATATCCTGCATCAGCTCCGACGCGCCGTTGGCGACCTTGGCCTGATCGGTGAAACGCGGATCGGAATTGACGAAGACGCCGAGCTTGACGATGCGCGCGACGCGATCGAGATCGCCGAGCGCCGCCTTCATCTGCGCGACGAGCATGATGCCGCAGGCGCGCGCCGCCTTCCGGCCGAAATCGACATCGCGATCCTCGCCGAGCCGGCCGAGCATCAGTTCGCCATCGTCGAACGGCAGCTGCCCCGAAATATAGAGCATACCATCCTGTTCGACGGCGGGGACATAGGCGGCGACCGGCGCCGCGGGCTCGGGCAGGACAAGACCCAGCTCGCCGATCCGCATATCGATGGTTCCGCTCATGCCGTTTCTCCTTCCGTCAGCCGGGTAATAATCCAGTCGCGCGCGTCATGCCAGTCGTCGATCCGCGCATGGGCGTATTCGGCGGGCGGAATATTGGGCGCGATGCTGGGCTCGGCGACCATATGCAGCCGCCACACGCTCGGCGCCACCTCGGCGACCGACTTATGGTGGTTGGCGAGATCGTCGACGAAGACCGTCACCTGCGCGCCGTAATCGGCCATCAGGCTCTTGACCTTGTCGCCCTTGGGGCCCTGATTGGTGTGGACGGGAAAATCGATCGCGAAGGCGCGCAGCTGTTCGGCGCGCGCAGCGCGGAAATGATCGAGCAGATTTGTCAGGATGACGATATCGGCATGTTCCGAAATCGTGACCAGCGCCTGGCTGGCCCCCGGAACCGGCGTCTGCCGCCCCATTTCGGTGTCGAAAAATCCGCTGAGCAGCGGCCAGATTTCCTCGCCCTTGAGCGGATCGCCGCCGCCGCGCGGGCGCACCGCGTCGATGAAATTACTGCCTTCGAGCTTGAATTCGAGATCGTGTTCGTCGGCGAGCCAGTCGCCGAAATGGCTGACCATGTGGAGGAGCACTTCGTCGCAATCGCAGATGACGAGCGGGCGGCTCACCGTTCGAGCTCGCGGCGCGCGGCGACGAGCGCCTTGGGGTCGCGATCGAGCGCCTCGGCGCAGGCGATGAGATCGGGTTCGAAAGCCTCGAGGAATTTGAGCAGTCCGGCAAGCAGGGTGGGGTCGTCGAGCCGCTCGCGCAGATCGTCGGGGCCGAGCCCGGTGAGCGCGAGGAAGCGCGCGGCGCGGTCGTCCTCGCCGAGCGTCCAGGCGAGCGCCTCGAGCGCCAGCGCGGCGGCCCGGGTCGCGCTCTCTTCATTTGTATCCGTCTGCGCCATCGCCTACATCTTCGAGCCAGTTAAGGGAGTTGAGCGGACGTGGCGAAAAAGGTGCTGGTTGTCGAGGACAACGATCTCAACCGGAAACTTTTTTGCGACCTGCTGCGCGCGCACGACTATCTCGCCGAACCCGTCGCAGACGGCCGCGAGGCAGTGAACAAGGCGCGCGAATTTTCGCCCGGCCTGATCGTCATGGACATCCAGATGCCGCATGTCAGCGGGCTCGATCTGATCGGCGAACTCAAGCGCGACGCGGCGCTCAAGGCAATCCCGGTAATGGCGGTGACGGCCTATGCCGCCAAGGGCGACGAAGAGCGCATCCGCGCCGCGGGCGCCGAGGGCTATGTATCGAAACCGATATCGGTGATGAAGTTTATCGAGGCAGTTGAAGCGCTGGTATAGCCATGGACAGCCGGTCCGGGCCGGCTATTTGATCTTGGCTTCCTTGAACTCGACATGCTTGCGCACGACGGGATCATATTTGCGCATGACCATCTTCTCGGTAAGATTGCGCGGATTCTTCTTGGTGACATAGAAGAAACCCGTGTCTTCCGAGCTGACGAGCCTGATTTTGACGGTCGCCGATTTGGCCATATCCTGAACCCTTGTTCGATCATTGCAGTGAGGGGCGCGCAAACTCGCCTGACGGCGGCGGCTGCCCGGAAGCGCGGCCGTCTGCCCCGGCGCGCGATGAATGTCAAGCCGCGCGGCGCCGCGCGAACGCCTTTAACATTTTAGAAACCATAATGGCGCAAGACTTCGGGCGTTACCGAAGGAGCGTGATCATGCAGCATCAAAACGACACCCTTCTGCCGGTTCGCGCCGGCCTCCATGTCCAGATCGAACAGCTCGAACAGGATTGCCGGGCAATGACTTTGCCGGCGCTGCACGAGGCGATCGACGCCATTCGCGCCACGGCCAAATTACACAAGCTGGTCGCGCTCGAAGGTATCGCCCACGCCTTTGAACGCGCGATTGCGCGGGATCGCCAGGCGACCGCCTTCGCGCTCTATTTCGATCAGCTCAAACTGGCCACCGGCTGTTCGCGAACCGACGGCGAGCAGAGCTGCGAAGCGATGCTCGCGGCGATCTCGGTCAGGCTTTCCGGATAGTCGGGCCGCGCGATGGATGTGTTCTTTCTGCCCCTGGTGACGGCGGCGCTCGCCGAATGGGGCGACAAAACACAAATCCTCGCGTTGCTCCTCGCCATACGTTTTCAGAAGCCCGTGGCGGTGTTCGCCGGGGTTGCCTGCGCCGCGCTGTTGAACGGTGCGCTTGCCGCGTTCGCCGGTTCGCTGTTGCCGCAGATGATCAACCATGATGCGGCGCTGCTGTTTCTCGCGCTCGGATTCCTGTTTGCCGGAGCAGGCGCCTTCCTGCCGTCGCGCGATCCCGCTTCGGGGCTGACCTGGCGGCTCGGTGCCTTTTTCACAACCTTTCTCGCCTTTCTGATCGTCGAATTCGGCGACAAGACGCAGTTCATCACCGCCGGATATGGCGCGGCCTATCCCGGCTGGCCGTTTATCGCAGCCGGCGCGGCGATCGGCGTCGTTCTGGGGTGCGCCCCGGCGATCGCTCTTGGACCGGCCTTTCGCCGGCGCTTGCCGCTGACAGTGATGAAGCGGAGCATCGGCGCGATTTTTCTGCTTATAGCCGCAATGCTTACGATCAATGGGTTGTCATTGATCTAGTCAGTCGATCACTGCCGTCCTTGCGGCCACCGATCTCATCGCCGGGCGCGCCTGGTTCCTCTTCGAGGCAAGCCGCAACGGCCGAACGCTCCCGGCGCAACAAACCGGCTCAAAGGCCGGCATTGTCTCCCGGCGATTCTTCCATGCCCGGTAATATCCCGTGGAACCCTAGCCGCGCCGGAGGGTTCAGTCCTTATCCAATAAGGGAGGATAATCATGTTACGTTGGGCGCTTATATTTCTGGTCATCGCGATCGTCGCGGCGATTTTCGGCTTCGGCGGCATCGCTTCGGGCGCCGCGAGCATCGCCGGCATCCTGTTCTGGATCGCGGTTGCGATCTTCGTCATCTTTCTCGTCATGCACCTGCTCGGCCGCAATAGCGTATAGCGCGGCGCAGCCGTGTCGATGGAAAAGGGGACCGGAATTCCGGTCCCCTTTCTTTTCTGGGCAATCGATTGCGGCGATGCCGCCGCTTCAGAAAATAAAATCGATAACCCCAACGACCATCAAGATCGCAAGCGCGATAATCAGCAACACGATACACCCTATCGCTCTCAACATAGGCTCAATCCTTCGCTCTTCCCGGAATAAAGCTTCATCCGCCGTCCGGTTCCACGCAAAGCACTATTATTCGCCCTTCCTGTGCGAATGTTCAAACCATAGGCAAATAGCGGCTCAAGCATTCCAACGGCGATCTTTCGGGCTGGGAAAACAATAGCGCCGCAAGCGCGCTCGAATTTTCGCTCGTCGCGATCGAGAACGAGGCCGATTGCGGACACCGTTCATCGCATGTAAAGAACGGCTCGTCGATGCAAGTTACGGGGTCGCATCGCACATCAGAGCCAGATGGCTTGGCCATGTTTCAGGGAGACACAGGATGAACGGACGGATTCCAACTTGGGCTATCGGCGGCGCATTGCCGCTTCTGGCATTGGCCGCGACGGCGGCTTCGGCGCAAACCCCGCTCACCCCGGGCGTGGCGCAAACCGGCGCGATCACGACCGAAAGCGCGACGATGACCGAGAATCTCTACTTTCTCGATCTTTACCGGATCTCGGGCGCCGCGGGCGACCGCTTCGCGATCACGATGGAATCCGACGCGTTCGACAGCTATCTCGAAGTCGGCCGGATGACCGACGGCCGCTTCGAACAGCTCGCCGCGAACGACGATGGCGGCGACGGGGTCAATTCGCGGCTCGTTTTCACGCTTCCGCAAGCCGGCGACTATGTCGTCCGCGCCAGAACCTTCGGCGCGGGCGATACCGGCGCCTATCGGATCGTGGCCGATCGCCTGCCTCCCCCTCCCCCTCCGCCGCCGCCGAGCCCGATCGCGGCCGGGCAGACCGTCACCGGCAGCTTAACCGCCGATAGCCCGGTCTATGAGGTGGAAAATTACGGTGATAGCGGCGTGGGCAGGCATTATGCGCTGTACAGCCTGCGCGGCCGTGCCGGGCAGAGCGTGACGGTGACGCTGCACTCGAACGATTTCGACAGCTTTCTCGAAGTCGGCGCGATGACGCCGGTCGGCTTCGGCATCGTTAAAAGCAATGACGACGGCGTACCGATGGCCGATGCGGGTTATGGCGAAGATATGCACGACGGCATGGATATGCAGGAGGGCATCGATATGCCGCTGGGCGGGATGTCGGGCCTCGATTCGCGTCTGACGGTCACCTTTGCCCAGGCCGGCACGATGATCATCCGGGCGACGACGCTCGGCGAAGGCGCGACCGGCAGCTACTCGCTCAGCGTCGAATAACCCGCCTCATTCGATCGATAGCCCGGCGCGGGATCGGCCCGCGCCGGGCAAACCAAAGATTCAATGTTCGCAGCGCCGTATACCGCTTGCGTTGCACTTTTGCATCGCTCGGGCCGGCAATAGCTGTTCGAACCCGCCAGAAATCCCGGTTTTTCGATACCCCAACATCTTGAAAAATTGTCTTGCCGAACCCTTTGCCGGTTCCCTAGAAGAGACGCTTCATCGCAACGACACTTTGGGGGGTATATCTGGCCATGTCGGTAAAATCTGCACGTTTTCTTTCGCTCGCATCGACGAGTGCGTTCGGCGCCATGGCGCTCTCGCTGGCGTCGCCGGCAAACGCCATCGTACCGAACGACAATTTCACTCCCGCCGATATTATCGACGACACCGGCGCGAACGGCGTCGGCATGTTCTTCCGCAATGACGGCTTCGTCTGCTCGGGCACGCTGATCAATCCGCGCACCGTGCTGTTCGCCGCGCACTGCGTCAACGATCGCCCCGAAAGCGACTATGGCACAATCATCAACTCGGCCTTCTCGTTCGACGACAATGCGCTCCCGGGTTTCATCAGCTGGATCAACAACGGTTTCTCCAGCAACCCCGATCTCTTCGTCTACAACATCAACCAGATTTACTGGAATGCCCAATCGCAGGAGCGTCCCGACAGCTTCGGTTTCCTCGAGGGCGATATCGCGCTCGCCAGCCTCAGCGACCCGGCCTCGAACATCCCGACCTGGGCGCTGCTCTTCTCGCCTTTGCCGACCCCTACCAGCATCGACGACACGACGGGCACGGGCTACCATGTCAACATCACCGGCTTCGGCCGCTCGGGCAGCGGCTCCGCCGGCGCCACCACCGGCATCGATTGGCGCCGCCGCGCTGCCGAGAATATGCTCGGTGCGCTGACCTCGTTCGACGAGCGCAACCAGTTCCTCTTCGGCGCCGCCTTCGGCGATCTGCCGCAAAGCCTTTACCGCCTCGATTTCGACGATCCGAACAAGACCAATCCGTTCGATTTCAACCTCTATAAGGACGAACCGACGACGCGCGAAGGCACGACCGCCGGCGGCGATTCGGGCGGTCCGCTGATCCTCGATGCTGCCAACAACACTCTTTCGACCGAAAACCTCCAGATCGCCGTGCTCTCCGGCGGCAGCCGCTTCTTCGGCCCGCAGCCATTCAGCAGCTACGGCACCGAAAGCTTCTATCAGCCGCTCTATCTGTTCTGGGACTATATCGTCGCCAACAGCCCGTATCGCTATGTGCAGGCAACCGCCGGCGACGGCGCCTGGGAAAACCCCAATCACTGGGTAACCCAGCTCGACCCGGCGTTCCGCGTCATCGACGCCAACGGCAATGTCGTGAACGGCCTGCCGACGTCGCCGGGCGCCGGGCGTTTCGGCGGCTCGCCCGACTTCGGCGAGGTCTGCTTCGACCCCGAAGGCGACAATTTGGGCGACGAGTGTCAGGATCTCAATAGCGGCGATTCGACGCCGCCCGCACGCAATATCGCCGGCGGCAACACCGTGTCGGGCATCGGCACGGTCAACTCCGACGATCTTCTCGTCGTGGCCGACGCATCGCCGGCCTCGTCCGAACAGGCTGCCGAGACCGTCGCCGTCAACGAGGCCCCGGCCGCCGCGCCTTCCGGCGGCGTGACGCCTGCCCAGCAGGAGGCGCAGGCCGAAGCGCCCGCGGTTCAGGCCAATTCCTCTCCGGGGGCGCGCGCCGGCATGATCATGGGCTCCGAACATCAGGCCCATGGCAATGGTGTCGAATTCGCCGTCGAAGCGCCGCACAATGGTGTCGATCTGGCCGAGAACGAGGCGCAGGGCGATGGCGCCGATCTCGCCGAAGAAACGCCGTTCGGCATCAATGGCGGCGGACCCGAGTTCGCCGATGCGCCGCTTCCCGATCCGACGCTCGACAACGGGCTGCCGGGCGCGACCGGCTTCGTTCCCAACAATGTCGATCCTGTCGTCGACGCCAATCCCGCCAACAGCGTCAGGGCGCGCTACTATGAAGTAACGCTCAACCAGACGGGGACGACGACGCTGAGCAGCACGGTCGAAATCGACCGGCTCAATGTCGGCGGCAATGCCGGCCTGCTGATCGGCGCGAACGGCAAGCTGACCTCGCTGATCGACATCAACCAGACCGGCGGCCGCGTCGCTGTCAACGGCTCGCTCGCCACCAATGGCGACTATTCGCTGTTCCTCGGCCTGCTCAGCGGCACGGGCACGGTGCAGACGCCGTTCCTGACCAGCATAGCGGGCGGCATCGCTCCGGGTACCTTGGGGACGGTCGGCACGCTGAACATCGACGGCAATCTTATCCTGGCGTCGGGCAGCAGCCTGCTCATCGATCTCGGCAACGGCGCGGCTCTGCCGCGCAACGGCGTGTCGGATAGGCTCACCGTCACCGGCGAAGCGAATGTCGGCGGCACGGTCGGCTTTGCCAGGGTGGCCGGATCGCGTCCGCGTATCGGCGATCAATATCTGATCCTCACCGCCGACGGCGGCGTGACGGGCACGTTCAACAATGCATCGGCGCTCAGCGCCATCCTGACGCCTACGCTGACCTATGGCCCGAATGCCGTTCGCATGGTGATTACGGCCAACAGCTATGCCAGCGTCGTCGACAACACCGATGCGGTTGCCAACAGCTTCGCCAATCTGCTCGACGACAATCGCTTCAATAACGGGCTCTCGGATGTGTTCGACGTGCTCGACTTCGTGGCGACGGGCGCGGAAATCACCGCAATCCTCGACAGTTTCGCGCCGACCAGCGAGGCGACTGTCCAGGCGCTGGCGGCCTCGACGCTGACCGAACTGTCGGCCTTCCACAACAACCGGCTCGCGCTGGCCGACCGGTCGACCCACGGCGGCACGATCGCGATGATCGGCTCGCCTATCCAGACCGCGGCTCTGGCAAGCTCGGCGACCGGTATCGGCGGGGCTCGGTCCGATGTCATGGCAGCTTCGTCCGCAGCCTCGGCTGCCGCCATGCAGTCGCAGATCGTGGGCAACGGAATCAACGAAGATATGGCCGTCTATCTCGCGGGCGGTTTCATCAACGGTGAATCCAACGCGATGCGGACCAATCAGAATTTCGCCGATGACGATTTCGACGGCTATTTCCTCGCCGGCGGTCTCGAATATTATGTCGGCGAAAGCGCGGTGGTCGGCATCTCGGCCTATTATTCTGACCTCGACGCCGATGCCGCTCTCGGCGGTCAGGCGGAAAGCAGCACGATCGTCGGCACCGTATATGGCCGCGCCGAGTTCGGCCGGCTGGGTGTCAACGGGCAGTTCAGCATCGGCCAGTATTCGACCGATACGCAGCAGACCGTTCGCTTCGGGACGAATTCGCAGACGCTGGTGACCGACGACGACAGCACGCTGATCGCCGCCGAGGGCGGCCTCGATTACGAGATCGCTCCGTTCATCGGTTCGGCGGTTCTCCGGCCGGGGATCGACCTGCGCTACAGCCGGATCAACTTCGATGCGGTCACCCAGACCGGCGGCTCGCTGGCGCTCAACATCAACCGGCGCGACTATGAGAGCCTCCAGGGCCGTGCCGGCGCGGAGGTGCTGACCAAGCAGGATGCGCCGTTGCAGGCCCACCTCGGGGCGCATTTCGTCCACGAGTTCGACGATCCGGCCCAGACCTTTCAGGCCAATTTCGCGGCCGGCACGAGCCCGTTCACGGCACCCTTCGCGCTGGGCGGAACCGATCGCAACTGGGTCGAGCTCTCGGTCGGCGTGCGCTACAACGCGGGCAATGTCACCTTCGACCTGGCCGCGCACACGACGGTCGAGCGCAATACGGTCGACAGCCAGGCCTTCACGGCAGGTATCGGCTTCCGCTTCTAGATCGAAGCCTAACTGCGAAAGAGGGGCTCGCCGGAAAACCGGCGGGCCCCTTTTCTTTGGAGGGGGGAGAAGGCCGTGATGAGCGGCGATCATGCGCGTTCGGGAAGGGACGTTGACGTGCCGACTACTGACAAAAGAAAGGCCCGGCGCCATTAAGGCGCCGGGCCTTTTCCATTTCCTGTCGCCCGGCCTGCGCCGGCCGGCGCGCTCAGCCCGCCTGTTGTCAGTCGTGCTTGGGTTGCAGATTGACCGCCGCATGCTTGCCGCGGCGATCGACCTCGAGCTCGAAGTCGAGCCTGTCGCCTTCGTTGAGCGTCGGCATGCCCGCGCGCTCGACCGCGCTGATATGAACGAACGCGTCGGGTTGGCCATCGTCGCGCTGGATAAAGCCGAAACCCTTCATGCTGTTGAAGAACTTGACCGTGCCGCTGGCCTTTTCGCCGGTCAGCTCGCGCTGCGGGCCGCGATCGCGCGGGGCATCATGGCCGCCGCTGCGTTCGGGCACCGCGATCGGTTCGCCGTCGATGACGAGATCGCTCGCCGAAGTCTTGCCGTTGCGATCGACGAGCGTGAAACTCAGCGGCTGGCCTTCGGCAAGCCCGGCAAGGCCCGCCTGTTCGACGGCGCTGATGTGGACGAAAACGTCCTCCCCGCCATCATCACGGACGATGAATCCGAAACCCTTCTGGGCGTTGAAAAATTTTACGATGCCCTTGCCTTCGCCGACGACCTGGGCCGGCATGCGCCCGGCACTGCCGCCGCCGCGCAAACCGCCGCCGCCGCTGCGTTCTTCGAACCCGCCCTCGCGCGGTCCGCCCTTTTCCTGATACCCCTGATAATTCTCGTCGCCGAAGCTGTCGCGCTTATCCTGCCGGCGTCCGCGCCGGTCCTTGTCGAAACCCATATGCTCAATATCTTCCTGTCCGTCCGCATTCCTCCATTTGGCGGGTCACGCCGGACGTATTACGCGCAAACCCCCTTGGCGCGAATCCTTTCACGCCACGAATCGCCATAGCGCAAAACAACGCTTTCCGCGAGCGGATTAAGGACTGAGCGAGCGGCGGTTCAGACCAGCCAGCTGCGGGGATTGGGCATCGCTTCGCTATTAACCGCCCGGATCAACGAAACGATCGCGCGTACCGCCACCCATATAAAGGCGACAAACCAGACAAGGAAGCCGGCAAAGATCAATACAATGGTGAGAAAACAGGCGATTCCCACAACCATCACCCCCAACCAGAGCAGGAATGTTCGTATTTGATACTCGTAATGCGAGGCCTGCCAGCCGCCTTGCGACTCGCTTTTCCAGACCAGTGCAAGAATGAAGGCGACAAGCCCGGTCAGGCCGAAGACGAGGCTCGTCAGGTACAATATGCTCAGCGCCATCGGACGGCCGTTGCCGCCTTGCGCTGCCTCCGGCCCAGGGCGCGGGCGCTGGCCGGATACCGCTGCGTCGTCCGACTCCGCCGGACGCGTACGAGCCGGGCGTTCGACCGGCCGCACGGTTTCGCGCGCTTGCGATGCGGGGCGAGACCTACTCGGCGGATCGATTTCGAGTTTGCCGCCCGGACGCCGCTCATCCCATGACATTATTTTGTTTCCCCCGCCCGCCTACTTCGTTCATCTTGCACATTCGCCGCCGCCAAGGCAATGAATCGCGCCATGGACATGCTGCTCGCCACCTTCACCGATCCCGCCAATATCGCCGCGCTTGTGACGCTTATCGTGCTCGAGGTCGTGCTTGGCATCGATAACCTGATTTTCATATCGATCCTGTCGAACAAGCTCCCCGAAGGCCAGCGCCGAAAAGCGCGGCGGCTCGGCATCACGTTGGCGCTGGTGCTGCGGCTCGGCCTGCTTTCGATGATCGCATTCATCGTCCAGGCGACACAGACGGTGTTCGATCTGGGCTTCACCGGGCCGCTCGACAGCCATGGCGCGCCGACGTTCGAAACTGCCTTTTCATGGCGCGACCTGATCCTGATCGCCGGGGGCCTCTTCCTGCTCTGGAAGGCGACCAATGAGATCCACCACGCGATGGACGACGAGCCGACCGGGACGATGCTCGACAAGAAGGGCAAGATGAGTCTCAGCTTCGGATCGGCAATCGTTCAGATTTTGCTCCTCGACATGGTCTTCTCGATCGATTCGATCCTGACCGCCGTGGGAATGACCGACCAGTTGCCGATCATGATCGTTGCGGTGATCGTTGCGATCGCAGTCATGCTGATCGCCGCCGATCCGCTCGCCAATTTCATCGACCACAACCCGACGGTGGTCATGCTGGCGCTCGCCTTTCTGTTGATGATCGGCTTCGTGCTGATCGCCGACGGCTTCGGCGTTCACGTTCCCAAGGGGTATATTTACGCGGCGATGGCGTTCGCCGCCGGGGTCGAGACGCTCAATATCCTCGCGCGCCGGGCGCGTCAGCGCAAATTCGCGGCGGCGGGCGGCGATCCGGACGTGTCCGCCAGCCATTGAGCGTTCACGCGGTTGCGCCTATGTCCGCTGCCATGACCGTATATTCCCATGAAGAAGATCTGCCCCAGGACGTGCTCGGCGCCGGGGCGATCGCCGTCGATACCGAAACGATGGGCCTGCAGACGCCGCGCGACCGGCTCTGCCTTGTCCAACTTTCCGACGGCGGCGGCGACGAGCACCTCGTGCGCTTCGGGTCCGGCAGCGATTATGCCGCGCCCAATCTCAAAGCCGTGCTCGGCGATCCCCGGCGCCTCAAACTCTATCACTTCGCGCGCTTCGATCTCGCCGCGCTTGAGCATTATCTCGGCGTCACCGCAGCGCCCGTCTATTGCACGAAGATCGCCTCGCGGCTCGTGCGAACCTACACCGACCGTCACGGCCTCAAGGAATTGTGCCGCGAACTGTTGGCGGAAGATATTTCCAAGCAGCAGCAAAGCTCGGATTGGGGAGCGCCTCAGCTGTCGGATGCGCAGAAGGACTATGCGGCCTCCGACGTCCGCTTCCTTCACCGGCTCAAGGAAGAGCTCGACCGCCGCCTCGCGCGAGAGAACCGCGGAGCGCTTGCCCAGGCCTGTTTCGAATTTCTTCCCCATCGCGCTCGGCTGGATCTCGCCGGCTGGCCCGAGGTCGATATTTTCGCGCATGTTTGAGGCCAAAAATGTCTGAAGCAGCAGTCCGGCAGCGCAGCCGACGCCATGCCTGGGCTGCGCCGGGCGGCCGTCACGACCGCCTCGTCAAGATTTTACAGATCGCGCTGCCTTCGGCTGTCGGTGTGCTGGCGGCGTTCCTCGCCATGGCCCCGCTCCAGCAGAGCAATGAACTCAATTTCCTGCTCGCCCGCGACAATGTCGAAGTAGCGACCGAAAGGCTGCGGGTCGAACGCGCGCGCTATAGCGGCACGGACAATCAGGGCCGCGCATTCGAGCTCAATGCCGCCGCGGCCGTGCAGCGGAGTTCCGACGTGCCGATCATCGAACTCGAAGACCTCTCGGCGCAGATCGAACTCGAGGATGGTCCCGCCTTCATCGTCGCCAACCGCGGCAGTTATAATATGGATGACGACGCGGTGCGTATCGAAGGCCCTCTCGAAATGCGCGCCGCCAACGGCTATCGGCTGCGCACGAGCGACGTCAGCGTCAACCTCGACAAGCAACAGATACGGAGCACCGGGGCGGTCGAAGGCCGCATTCCGCTGGGCAGTTTCAGCGCCGGACGGATGAGCGTCGACATCGCGAGTCGCCGCGTGGTTCTCGAAGGCCGTGCACGCTTGCACATCGACCAGGGAAGCGGCAGATGACGATGATGAAACCGCCCTCTCCGCTACCGTTCTTGACGGCGCTCGCGCTCGTCACGCTCACCGCCGTTCCTGCGTCGAGCCAGTCTGCTCTGGGCGGGCTCAATACTAATGCGCCGGTCGATGTCGCCGCCGACCGGATCGAGGTTCTCGATCGCGCCGACCGCGCGATATTCAGCGGCAATGTCCAGGTTCGCCAGGGCAATCTCGCGCTCGACGCGGCGCGGATCACGGTCGCCTATTCGGGCGGCGTCGGCGGCACCGTCGATGTTCAGCGGCTCGACGCCAGCGGCGGCGTTTTCGTCCGCAGCCCCACAGAAACCGCGCGCGGCCAATTTGGCGTCTATGATCTCAACCGGCGGCTGATCACGCTGATCGGAGGCGTCGAGCTCAACCAGGGCGGCAACATTATCCGCGGCGGACGGCTGGTTATCGATCTGCGCACGGGCCGCGCGGTAATCGACGGACGCAGCCAGGGCGGCACGGGCCCGGTTACCGAGGGCGCGCCGGGCGGCCGCGTCACCGGGCGCTTCACCGTCCCGCAGCGCGGCAACGAATAATCCTAAAGGTCAGGCGACCGAAAAATCCGGCGGTTCACCTTGCGCAGCCCGCCCCGGCCACCCTAGATGCAACAACAATGCCAAGAGCCCGATCATGAACGATGTCGCCCTAGCCGAACCGGCCGCTCAAATCCCCGGGCTCGCTCACGATGTCGCGGGTCTCGAGGTCGTCTCGATCGCCAAATCCTACGACAAGACGCAGGTTTTATCCGATGTTTCGCTTCATGTCGCGCGCGGCGAGGTGGTTGGTCTGCTCGGCCCCAATGGCGCGGGCAAGACGACCTGTTTCTATTCGATCATGGGCCTTGTCAGGCCCGATGCCGGGCGGATCATGCTCGATGGCGACGATATTACCGGGATGCCGATGTATCGCCGCGCGATCCTGGGCCTCGGCTATCTGCCGCAGGCGACCTCGATCTTTCGCGGACTGACAGTCGAAAGGAATATTATGGCGGTGCTCGAGATATCCGAGCCCGACCGCAAGGCGCGGGCCGAACGGCTCGAAGTGCTGCTCAACGAATTTTCGATCGAACATCTTCGCGATGCGGCCGCCATGGCCTTGTCGGGCGGCGAGAGACGACGCTGCGAGATTGCCCGGGCGCTCGCCGCCAACCCGTCGATCATGCTGCTCGACGAACCGTTCGCGGGAATCGACCCGATTTCGATCGTCGACATTCGCGATCTCGTTCACGATCTCAAGAACCGCAATATCGGCGTGCTGATCACCGATCACAACGTCCGCGAGACGCTCGGCATCGTCGATCGCGCCTGTATCATCTATGACGGCAAGGTGCTGTTCCAGGGTTCGCCGGATGAGCTTGTCGCCAACGATGAAGTGCGACGGCTTTACCTCGGCGAAGGTTTCAAGCGCTAAGAGTATCCCGATGGCCATCGGCCCGCGCCTCGACCTCAGACAAAGCCAGTCGCTGGTCATGACGCCGCAGCTGCAGCAGGCGATCAAGCTGCTGGCGCTATCGAATCTCGAGATCGAGGCCTTTATCGCCGAGGAGCTGGCGAAAAATCCATTGCTCGAAACCGAACGCGACGAAGAGCGCGAGAAGGCTGAACAGCGCGACGAGGACGGCTTTGGCGATGCGCCCGAACCGGCCAGCGCCGATACGCTGCTCAGCCAGGGCGAAGCCAAGGACGAAGCGCGTCTCGATATCGATGCCGAAGCGCTTGGCGACGACGGCGGCGACGCCTGCGGCCCGGGAATGGATGGCGGCCTTGGGCTCGGCGGGACCGGAAATGGCTCGTCGGACGGCGAAGGCCCCGATCTCGATGCGCTCGCCGCAGCGGACATATCGCTCCACGATCACTTGCTCGCGCAGGCGGGCGCCAGCCTCTCGGACCGTGACCTGCTGATCGCCGGACAGCTCATCGAGCGTATCGACGAAGCCGGCTACCTGCGCGCCGATCTGCTGCGTCTGGCCGGACAGATCGTCGTCGCGCGCGACGACATCGAGCGGGTTCTCGCCATAATCCAGGGTTTCGAACCCACCGGCGTCGGCGCGCGCAGCCTCGCGGAATGCTTGGCCATCCAGGCGCGCGAGGCCGATCGCTACGACCCGTGCATGGCCAAATTAATCGACAATCTCGATCTCGTCGCGCGCGGCGAACTCGGCAGGCTCAAGCGCATGTGCCGCGTCGATGATGAAGATATGGCCGATATGATCGCCGAATTGCGCAGCTACGATCCCAAGCCCGGCTGCCGCTATGGCGGAGATCCGGTACAGGCCGTCGTTCCCGACATTTTCGTCGCCCCGACCAAGAGCGGCTGGGCAATCGAGCTCAACAGCGCGACTCTCCCACGCGTGATCGTCAATCGCAGCTATTATCTCGAACTTGGGCAGGGCAAGGGCGACGCCAAGAGCCGCGCCTGGCTGAACGAATGCATGACCGGCGCCAATTGGCTCGTCAAAGCGCTCGACCAGCGCGCGCGGACCATCGTCAAGGTGGCGAGCGAACTGGTCAAACGCCAGGAAGGGTTTTTCCGCCACGGCGTCGCGGCGCTCAAGCCGTTGACGCTGCGCGACATCGCCGAACAGATCGACATGCACGAATCGACCGTCAGCCGCGCGACATCGAACAAATATCTGTCATGCGATCGCGGCATATTCGAACTCAAATTCTTCTTCTCGCGCGGCGTCAGCGCGGGGAATGACGGCGAAACGGCTTCGTCCGAGGCAGTCAAGAGCCATATAAAGACGCTGATCGACCAAGAGGACAAGATCCTCTCCGACGACAAGCTCGTCGCTTTGCTCAACAGCCAAGGCTTCGACATCGCCCGGCGCACGGTCGCCAAATATCGCGAGGCGATGGGGATCGGATCGTCGGTCGAACGGCGGCGGCAGAAGAAGCTGCAGAAACGCCCGGCCTGATCGCCGGCGCGCCGGCGATGGGCCGCTAGTGGCTGCGCGAGGCGCGAACCATGTAGAGTACGGCATAGCCGATGCAGAAGATCGCGAGCGCATAAAACAACAGCGAGAAAAACGATGCGACGATCTTGATCGCGAGAAACAGCAAGACGACGGCTGCGACGATCAGCAAGGCGACGCGTAATATCCGGCCCATGGCACAATTCCTTTACTGTGTATTGCTCTTATAACACACTAAGGCGGCTATGCCAATCATTTCCGTTGCGCGTCCTGAACGCGTGTTTCAGGCCTTGGCGCGCTTCGTAATCCGGCCGGCAAGCAGCTTGTCGATCTTGCGGCCATCCATATCGACAACCTCGAAGCGCCAGCCGCCGGTCTCGAAAACCTCACCGACGGTCGGCAGATGTTTGAGCACCGACAGCGCGAAGCCCGCGACGGTCGCATAGTCACGGCTCTCGGGGAGATCAAAATCGAGTTTTTCAGCCATATTGTCGGCGCTCAGCGAGCCCGAGAGCAGCCAGCTTCCGTCTTCGCGTTCGACCCAGGCGGGATCGGTGCCCAGTTCCTGATCCGAAGCGAATTCGCCGGCGATCGCAGTCATCAAGTCGGCGATCATCACAATACCTTCGAAATGGCCATATTCGTCATGAACGAGCGCCATCGGCACATCCGACTGGCGCAGCGCCTCGAGCGCGTCCATCGCATCGACTTGGTCTGGCACGACCGGCGCATCCCGCATGAGATTGTGCAGATCGAGCGAGCGCCCCTCAAACAGCGCCGAAACGATATCGCGTGCCTGGACGACGCCGATGATATTATCGACCGACCCTTCGGCGACGGGCAGCCTCGTGTGCGACGTGCCGAGCAAAGTCTCGCGGATCTCGTCGGGGCTGCTCGATGCCTCGATCCAATCGACGTCGGTGCGGGGAGTCATGACCTCGCGAACGGGCCGGTCGGCGAGCCGGACGACGCCCGAGATGATCGCGCGTTCGCTTTCTTCGATCACGCCGGACTTTGTGGCTTCGGCAACAAGCATGTGCAGCTCCTCGGCCGTCACCCGCGACTGCGATTCGCGGCTCATCCGCAATATCCGGAAGATCAGCGCGATGGATTTGTCGAGCAACCAGACGAGCGGGGCGGTGGCGAACGCCATCCAGAGCATCGGGCGGGCGACGAGCACAGCGATACGTTCCGGATTGCGCAACGCGAACTGCTTGGGAACGAGCTCGCCGATGACCAGCGAGGCATAGGTGGTGAGGACGATGACGATGCCGAAGCCCAGCGACTGGGCGAGCCCGGGCTCGACGCCGAGCCTGTCGAGGCGGTCGCCGACCGGCCCGCCGAGGGTTGCTCCGGAATAGGCGCCTGCGAGAATGCCGATCAGCGTGATGCCGATCTGCACGGCGGAGAGAAATCGCCCAGGTTCGGCGGCGAGATCGAGCGCAATCTGCGCGCCGGCACGGCCATTTTTCGCCAGCCCCTGAAGCCGGGCCTTGCGCGCCGAAACAATGGCGAGCTCGGACATCGCGAAGAAGCCATTGAGCATCACCAGCGCTAGAATGATGCCGAGGTCTAACCAGGGGAAGGGGGCGAGATTGGGAGGCATGACGAACCGCTATCGTCTTTGCCTGCTTTCTTTCGCAGGGACAACAGCGCGATCAGACCGCATTCACGCAAAAAGGTGGAACCACATAGCAAGGCCAACAGTTACCAGCTTAGATATAGATTAATCCCAGAAAAGGACGAATATGATGACGTTGACAAGAAACCTTATGGCGGGGGCGGCGGCGATATCGCTGCTCGGCACCGCTGCATGCGTTACCAACCCCGAAACCGGCAATCAGCGCGTTTCGACGACGGGCGCGATCGGCGGCGTCGCCGGCGCGGTCGGCGGCTATTTGCTCGGCGATCTGCTCGGCGGTCGCAACGACCGCACCGAACGGATCATAGGCGCCGGCATCGGCGCCGTCGCGGGCGCCGCAATCGGCACCTATATGGATCGCCAGCAGCGCGAGCTTGAGCAGGCGACCGCGGGCACCGACACAACGGTCATCCGCGATGGCGACAATCTCTATCTGCAGATGCCGGGTTCGGTTGCCGAATTCGACGTCAACAGCACCGCGATTCGCCCGGTCTTTCAGCAAACGCTGAACCAGGTCGCCCAGACGCTGACCAGCTACCCCAATACCTATATCGATGTGTATGGCCATACCGATTCGGATGGCAGCGACGCGTATAATCTCGATCTGTCCAACCGGCGCGCGCAATCGGTGGCCAGCTATCTCGAAGGACGCGGCGTCAATCGCGCCCGCATCGCCACGCAGGGCTTCGGCGAAAGCCAGCCGATTGCGTCAAATGCAACGGCGGCCGGCAAACAGCAGAACCGCCGAGTCGAAATCCGCATCGTCCCAATCACGCAGCAGGATCTCAACGCCGCCGGCGGTTGATCGTCACGCACCGACCGAAGGAAACAAGGGCGTCCCGCTTCATGCCGGGCGCCCTTTTCCTTGGCGTATCAGCCGCGCCGCGCGTCGAAAAACTCGCGCAACAGGCGAGCCGAGGCGTCCTCGCCGATCCCGGGATAGATTTCGGGGCGGTGATGGCAGGTAGCCTGGCCGAAAAAGCGCGGACCATGCGCGACCGCACCGCCCTTGGGATCGGCCGCACCATAGTAAAGCCGGGCGATTCGCGCATGCGCAATTGCCCCGGCGCACATCGCACAAGGCTCTAGCGTCACCCAGAGATCGCAGGTTTCGAGCCGGCCGCTGCCGAGCCGCTCGGCGGCAAGGCGAATCGCGCGCATCTCCGCATGATCGGTGGGATCG
>CAYQVL010000001.1:0-3078 GCA_964420825.1 uncultured Sphingomonadaceae bacterium | reverse complement strand
GGCGGATGATCGCATTCGATTCGCAGCCTCGGCGACCAGCGTCTCGCCTTGCATCACGACCGCCCCGACCGGGACTTCATCAGCCACGCCGGCATCGCGGGCGAGCGCGAGCGCGCGCTGCATCGGTTCGGGAAGCGGAAACACCATGATGGCGGCGCCTTAGCGCGTCACCGAAAGCCGGTGAAGCCTTGCCGCAGGATTTAGGCCCTAGTTGGCGGCCGGCGCCTCGCTTTCGCCGCTGTCGGAATTTTCGCCGGCACCGCGCATTTCGATCGTCGGGACGTCGACTTCGACATTGCGTCGTTCCGATCCGATATCGATATCGGCGGTGTTGACATCGAACTCAGGCAGCGCGCCTTTCTCCACCGAAACCGCGGGCAGACTGGCCTCTCGCGTCTGGTCTATGTTGATCACGTCAGTCATTATCAACGCGCCAAGAACGATCGCCGCGATGAGCAAAAGCGCTAGTAATGCACGCATGGTTCTCTCTCCCTCGAAATAGCTATAGACCATCAACGAACGACGGCGACAATAGATGCCGGGTACATTCGCAAGCACCGAGGATCCGGGTGGTTGACGAAAGCGGTACGAAACGCTAATTGCCGCGCTTTCCGGATAACCCGAGATTTCAGGATATAAATCATGTCGCGCATCTGCGAACTGACCGGCAAGGGCCGGATGGTGGGCAATAACGTGTCCCACGCCAATAACAGGACCAAGAAGACTTTTCTGCCGAACCTGCAGAATGTCACGCTGATTTCCGAATCGCTCGGACGGAGCATAAAGTTTCGCGTCTCGACGCACGGCTTGCGCTCGGTCGAGCACAATGGCGGGCTCGACAACTGGCTGCTCAAGACGTCGGACGACAAGCTCAGCGTCAACGCGCGCAAGATCAAGCGCGAAATTGCCGGCAAACAAGCCGCAGCCTGACCTGACTACACCCGGCCTAGCGCGGGGCGACCAGCTCGAATTTTAGCAACAGCGTCCGCTGGAGCGGATTGAAATTGTCGTCGGACGCCATCCAGACGATTGTTCGGCCGGCTTCGCGGGTAACCGTGAGCGCTTCCATATTGTCGATCGTCAGCGGCGGTTCGAGACGCGCGACGAGCCGCCCTTCGATGACCGTGCCCTCCGCAAGCCCGGCAAGATCGGCGATCATCACTATCGCCGACACGCCTTCGACCACGGTGAAACGGCGGTTGAGGATGAGCAGTCGCCCGTCGGGCAACAGCGCAGCGTCGGTAATCTGAAAACCGTCCGGCGGACGATAGCCCAAACGCATCGGCTCGGCCCCCGGCACACTCGGATCGCCTGAAAAGAGCAGCGCTTCGCGCGATCCGTTTGGCCCGTCGCCCGCTTCGGAAAATATCAAAAACCGGCCGTCGGCAAGCCGCACCATCGCTTCGGGACCGCCGTTGTCGGGCCAATCGTTCATCGCGCCGGGCGCATTGTGCGCCTGCGCGTCAGTCAGGCGCGGTCCGTATCGCCAGATCGCATTGGCGCGCTCGAAGCCGACCCAGAAAAGTCCGCTAGAGGCATCATAGACCAGCGACTCGGCATCGCGATCACGTTTTTGCAGTGGCCCGCCATGTTCGGGCTGGGGACCGTCGGGGAGCATGGCGATCTCGGCGCGGCTGATGAGGCCGCCGGCATCGATCGCGAATCTGAAGACGCCGCCAGCGTCGCCGATCGCAATGAAACCATCGCCATCGAGCGCCATCGCCGAAATTCCGCCAAAGCGAGCGTCGTCGCTCGACAGCGCCCAGCCGGCGAGAAAGCGCAGCTCGCCCGCGCGGTCGCGTGTGATGTCACTGGCGTCGAACACCACCGGCGCAGCACGGATGGCGAAGGCATGAGCGGGCGCCACCGCGTCCTGTCCGCTCAGGACAAGCGGCGACCCGGCGAACAACAGGATCAGCAGCGAAGCGAAAATTCGGCCCATGGCGCGCCTCCCCTATCATCGTCCATGCGACACCGACAGGGCCAGCGCCCCGCGAAGGTGAATATTGGGCAACATTGCCGTTCAGATACAGTTCGAAGTGACTGTGCGATACGGTGTGCCTGTCGACGGAAGCCGCTGGAGCGCGACCGGGCCACGCCGACCCCGAAACGGCTTTTGACGACCGATTGGAGACTTATCATGACGTTCAAGAAATTCATCCTCGCCACCACCGCCGCGCTCAGCGGCGCGATGCTCGTTCCGGCCGCCGCCCAGGCCGGTCATAATGACGGCTATTACAATGGCGGGTATTCGCAGGGCGGCTATTACGGCAATGGCTATGACAATCGCGGCTATCAGCAGGTCCAGCGCCGCTATCGCCGCGGCGATTATTATCGCGGCAATCGCGGCAATCGCGGTTATCGCGGGCGGAACTATGACGGTCGCGGCTACGATGACCGGCGCGGCTATGATGACCGGCGCGGTTATGACGATCGCAACTATCGCGGCCGTTGCCGCGACGAGGGCAATGGCGGCACCGTGATCGGCGCGATCGCCGGCGGTCTGCTCGGCCGCGAAGTCGCCCGCGGCGGCCGTGGACGCTATGACCGCGGCGGTCGCGGACGCTATAGCCGCGGCGGCGACGGCACCGCAGGCGTGATCATCGGCGGTATCGCCGGCGCGATCGCGGGCCGGGCTATCGACCGCGACTGCTAGGCTCATATTCCACTTTATCGGCTAATCCCCATGTCGCGTATCGGGGATGAGGGGGTCGGCGCGCCAAGCGCCGGCCCCCGATTTATTTCGTCGTCGCGTCGAACAGGCCGGCGAGCTGCTCGACCATAGTCCCGCCGAGTTGCTCGGCGTCCATGATCGTCACCGCGCGGCTATAATAGCGTGTCACATCATGGCCGATGCCGATCGCCGAAAGTTCGACCGGCGAGCGGGTTTCGATCCAAGCGATGACTTGCCGCAGATGTTTTTCGAGATAGCTTCCCGAATTGACCGACAATGTTGAATCATCAACCGGCGCGCCATCCGAGATCACCATCAAAATGCGCCGTTCCTCGGGCCGCCCGATCAGGCGATCGTGCGCCCACAGCAGCGCCTCGCCGTCGATATTCTCCTTGAGCAGGCCT